>SYLK01000660.1 GCA_005809115.1 Planctomyces sp.
GGGATCCGCGAATTCAGCGGGAAGTCGCGCTCACAGTCCAGCGGGCTGGCAGTCTGGCTTCGAAAGACGAAGTCGAGCGAGTCCTGCGGGAGGCGCGCAGTGCCGCACAACTGAAGCATCCAGCCATCGTCTCACTTTTTGAAACCGGCCAGACAGAAGACAACGTCTGGTTCCTGGTCTGCGAGTACATCGACGGCGAGACGGTGGAGCAGCGGCTCAGGCAGGGAGCATTTCCGCCGGGTCAGGCCGCCGGTCTGGTGGCGGAACTGGCCGATGCCCTTCAATACGCCCACGAGCATGGGGTTGTGCACCGAGATGTGAAGCCCTCCAATATCATCCTTGATCGGCAGGGCAGGACCCATGTGATGGACTTCGGTCTGGCGAAGCGTGACACGGGCGAGCCGACGATGACTTCGGACGGCCAGGTGCTCGGCACGCCGGCCTACATGTCTCCTGAACAGGCGTCAGGTGCATCGCACCGAGTCGATGCCCGCAGCGACATCTACAGCCTCGGTGTGGTGTTGTACGAAATGATCTCCGGCGAGCGACCGTTTCACGGCAATCGGCGACTTCTGCTGCTGCAGGTACTGGAAGATGATCCTCGTCCGCCGCGTGCCATTGCCCCGAATGTACCACGCGACCTGGAAGTCATCTGCCTCAAGGCCATGAACAAAGTCCCCGCACGGCGCTATCAGACCGCGAAAGAATTTGCATCCGATCTTCAATGTTTCCTGACCGGTCAGCCCATCCGGGCGCGTCCGGTGGGTTACTTCGAGCGCATCGGACGTTGGTGCCGCCGTTATCCCCTGGCTGTCAGTGTCCTCGCCGCCGTCACGATTGGATCAATGACGGGTCTGTATTACCTGTCAAGCCTGTCCGAATTCTTCGTCCGCCAGACGGCGCTGGAGAGCGCCCGGCTCGAAACAAAAATGCTCGATGAAGTCTGGAGGTTTTACAGTGACGAGATCTCCGATATCAATCCACAGACCACAACGGTATCAAATACGGAGAACTATCGCAACGTTCATCCAGCACTGCCGCTCCCGGCAACGTTTGCGATCGATCTGGGCGAGCGGATCAGTCGACGAAATCCGGGAATGGAGGTCCGCGTCTACAGCCGCTACCCCTGGCCGAATCGACAGGACGGAGGGCCCCAGAACGAAATCGACAGTTCGGCCCTTGACTGGCTGGAGGCCAACGCCAGACCGGAGGACGATCCGCCAGCGGAATACACGAGGTTCGTGGCTGCCAATGGCTCACGGAAACTGATCTATTACTCGGCACGCCACATGGAGAAAAGCTGCATCGGCTGTCACAACCAGCTCGAGAGTCGCAGCCCGCGGAAAGACTGGAAGGAAGGCGACGTCGTGGGAGTTCTGAAGATCGTCCGGCCGCTGGAACGAGAGATCGAAACCACGCAGGCTGGCCTGCGGGGGGCCGTTGTGCTCATTGGAGCCATCTCGTCGCTTCTGATCCTGATGAGCGTCGCGGTGACCTTCGTGGCGCAGCGGACGCGAAAGGCAGGTGCCCGATGATGTCCGACGCTACTCGCCGACGCGATGATCGTGGTTTTGGGTCGACTTCCCGCAGTCTGCTGGCTGATGCGAAGCTCGCCGTTCCGGGTGCATGGGAGCGTCTTGTGCGACTCTATGCACCACTCGTGGCGTCGTGGTGTCGCCGCTCAGGTGTGGCCGAACAGGATATCGCCGACATTCTGCAGGATGTGTTCGCCGCCGTGTTCGGGCACCTCGACCATTTCCACAGCGAGCGGCCTGCTGACACGTTTCGCGGCTGGCTGGCAACAATTGCCCGAAACAAGGTCCGCGATCATTTTCGTCGTCGGGTGCGGGAACCCGCCGCCACGGGAGGTTCAGACGTCTCCCGTCAACTGCAGCGGCTGGCCGATGCCAACGCGCCCGGGGACGGGTCCGACGGGGCAGCGCAGCCGGTGGCAGAAGATGAAGTTCTGCTGGGGGAGGTCTTACGCAATGCGCTGGCGGCAATCCGCTGCGAATTTCATGAACGCACCTGGCAGGCGTTCTGGCGAGTTGTGGTGGACGGTCGAGCGACCGCCGACGTCGCAGATGATCTCGACATGAAGCCCGGCACTGTTCGTGTCGCCAAGTCGCGGGTGCTCCTCCGGCTGCGGCGCGAACTTGGAGATCTGCCCCCGTAGCCGGATCCTGGAATCACACGAATTCGCCCGACCCGAACACCAGAGCGATGAAACTCTCACATCGCCATCCCTCGTCACACAGATGTACTGCCGCCCCCCATGCCGTTCTGACAAGCCATGCGGAATGCGCCGCACGGTGTGCTCTGGTTCGACACACCGGGGACGCCGCGTGTCTGATCCCGATGCTCATGCGGCCACTCGCGATTGCGAGGGTGTGGGACTGGCCGCTGGCACTGACCATGGCCGGATGGGCGATGACGATCAAATGCACGCTGTACCTGCTGGTCCCAGCAAACCGCAGACCGCGTGCTGGACCGAAACGTGGTAAAAACTTCGCGCGGGTACCAGGCGGCAGGAATTGTTATAATGCTCTTATGCGGCGTGCTGACATGGCAGGCATGGTCCGGTGGGATTCATTTGTGCCCCAGGTGAATTCCGCAGAGCCTGTCGCGTACTGTCTGCACTGCGGCCTCCAGCGGAGGAATTGGCATGTGGTCTGATCAGAGGTGGAATCGGTGGTGTGCCCCCCGGATGTCACGGCGTTATGTTATTGGTGCCACCGGGGCTGGCCTGGTGTCATTCCTGTCGGGCTCCTGGAGCACAGCTCAGGAAGATGCGACAGATCCGCCGCGGTTCCTGTTGCAGTGGGGACGCCATGGCAACGGTGAGGGCGAGTTTGATGCGTGCGTGGGGATCACAATCGGCAGGAATGACGAGATCTACACGGCGGAGTTTCGGAACCAGAGGGTGCAGAGATTTACCCCGGACGGCGAGTTTCTGGGCGCCTTTGCCGTTCAGCCCCATGCAGGAGGTCTGGCGGTGGATGACGACGGCATCGTGTATGTGGCCCATTGGAACAGCAACAAGATTGCGGCCTATTCGCTTTCCGGTCAGGTTCTCCGAGAGTGGGGACAGCAAGGAACTGAAGACGGGCATTTCCGGCTTCCCGGTTCGATTGCACTTGGTCCCGACGGTCTGCTGTATGTTCCGGACCAGGGCAACAGCCGGGTTCAGAAGTTCACGCGAGAGGGAAAGTTCGTGGGAAAATGGGGTGAGCATGGCAGCGATCCTGGACAGTTTGGTGGAGGTCAGGGTGAGGGTGGCCGATTCGCCGGTCCGCAATTCGTTGCGTTTGACCGCGAAGGTCATGTCTATACGACCGATGCAGCGCTCGATCGCATTCAGAAGTTCACCCCGGATGGCCGGCTGCTGTCGTTCTGGGGCAGTGAAAGTGCGGAGCCC
>SYLK01000661.1 GCA_005809115.1 Planctomyces sp.
ATCTAGGGGAATCACAAGGGTTAAAGACTAATTTAAGATTAGCAGATTTAAAGATACAATATAAAGACTTTGCATTATGGCAAAGAAGTTATTTAAGTGAAGAAAGATAAAATAATCAAATAAGTTATTGGACGGATAAGTTAAATGGATATGAACCATTAAATTTAATTACTACGAAAGGAAGACCTGGTCAAATAGATTATAGAGGAGAAGATGTTTACTTTGAATTAGAGAAAGAAGTTTCTTTAGCTTTAAGAGGATTAGCAAAAGAATTACATGTAAGTTTGTATAGTTTATTGCTAAGTGGTTATTGTTTGATGTTAAGAAGTTATAGTAATCAAGATGACTTAATAATAGGAATTCCAGTAGCAAATAGACATTATGATCAAATAGAGAATTTGATAGGTTTTTTTGTTAATTCGTTGGCATTAAGAATAAAAATAGATGCAACAGCTTCAGTAAAAGAATTTATTCAAGTGGTAGGGAATGAAGTAGTAGAGGCACAACTTCATCAGGATCGGCGCGTACAGGAACAGCAGCTGCGAGATCTCGCTGATGAGCCCCCTTCAAACTCTGACGAAGTTGCTGCTTCAGGTGCCGACGACGATTCGAACGCCCAGCCGGTCAACGAGCCCCAGCATTCCAACGCACCCGAAACAACGCCTGACTCTGAATCTCCTCCCAATGATTCTGCACCAGCCCACGGCCTGAACGGAAAGCCACAGGAGAACTCCGCGGAGAGTTCTGAGCCTGGACAGCAGACACAAACGGATCCCGCCGAGAAACGTCCAAATGACCCGACCGGCGCGGAGAACACTGATTCCACATCTTCCGATGCAAACAAATCCGCCGACGGCAATCCGGAGGATTCGCCGCGACAGTCAGAGAGTCCCGGCGGTCGAGAACAGGCAGCGCGAGGTGGGCAGGGGAATCGGAAACCGTCACCTGGCAACAGCCAGCGAAAACCCCCTGCCGAAGACGATGAAGCCCTGCAGAATCTGCTGGATCGCTATCGATCTGAACGGGACGGCACAGACAACGACCGCTCCACAGGATCTGCTGAAAAGGATCAGAAACCAGCCACAGAAGAACCTGAAAACAGCGTCAAATCCGGAAATCGAGAAAGGGAAACCGACACCGGCGACAGCGACGAATCTCCTGTCGCCCGACCGGATCAACAGACTGCAGAGGATCAGCTCGCTGAACCCGGACCACCTCCTGCCAAGAGGTTGACCGAGACCGGCGACCGCGAAGCTAAAGAGCCCCCGATTCGTGACAATCAGAAGCCGGGTGACAATCAGAAGCCGGGTGACAATCAGAAGCCGGGTGACAATCAGAAGCCGGCTGACATCGAGAAGCCGGCTGACATCGAGAAGCCGGCTGACAACCAGAAGCCGGGTGAAAATCAGAAGCCGGGTGAAAATCAGAAGCCGGGCGGGGAATCACAATCCGGTGGGGAATCACAGTCCGGTGGGGAATCACAATCCGGTGGGGAATCACAGTCCGGTGGGGAATCACAGTCCGGTGGGGAATCACAATCCGGCGGGGAATCACAATCCGGCGGGGAATCACAGTCCGGCGGGGAATCACAGTCCGGCGGGGAATCACAATCCGGCGGGGACTCGAAGTCCGGCGGTGACTCGAAGTCCGGCGGTGACTCGAAGTCCGGCGGTGACTCGAAGTCCGGCGGGGACTCGAAATCCGGCGGGGACTCGAAATCCGGCGGGGACTCGAAATCCGGCGGGGACTCGAAGTCCGGCGGGGACTCGAAGTCCGGCGGGGACTCGAAATCCGGGGGGGACTCGAAGTCCGGCGGGGACTCGAAATCCGGGGGGGCCGATGGCAATGGTGGCGCGGGTAATGGTTCGTCATCGAGTAACGTCAGCGGAGGAAACACGAATATCGGCCAGAATGCCTTCACGCAGTCGGACGATGGTGACGGTCCCGACTCAGACTCGTCCTCCACAGGAGTTGTGCCGGGGAAAGGTGGCGACGGTAACAGCGATGGCGGCCAGAATCAGACGGATGTGAATGGTGTCCGAAAACCTGGAGACGAGACGGCGCCGGACGTCGATGACGCTGCCCGCGCGGCCGAGCTTGTGCTGCGCAGACTCCAAAAGGATCTCGAACGCGGTGAACTCGACAAACAGACGCTGCAGGACTTAGGCTGGTCTGAAGCAGAAATGAAGGCGTTTATTGGGCGGATGCAGCAGGAGCTGGCGGAGCGTCAGAAGTCGGAGCAGGAGGACCGGGAGCGGAGTCTTTCCCGGCGCCGGTTCGAAGAAATGCTGCGAAGCCTTGATCTGAATGAGAGCGGCCGATCTCGCAGCGGTTCTGGCGACAGGGATCGGGAATCGCAGGACAGTACGGTCCGTCGCATCGATCCGCCGGCTCGCCTGCGGAGTCGGCTTGAAATGTACAATCGGTCGATCTCGGGTGGCAACCGCGGTCCCGGCAGCGAAGGGCTCGAGAATCCGCTGAGACGTAATCAGTAATGGCGTCGTGCGAACAGACAGCGAGTCCGCCGGCAGTGACGTCACATCCGTGGTACCACAGAGAAGTCTCGCAGGGCGGACTACCGGGGTTTCGGTGTTGCTGTCGGACTGACGGTGACTGTGATGCGTGAAGTGCAGACCGTCGTATCGCGTCCATTCTCGCGCAGGATCAATTTCACAGGCAGCCAGTATTCCGCCGGTGACTGAAGCACCGGAACTTCCCAGACAACTTCACCGGTGTCGGGATTAATGGTTGCCGCTGCGGGGGCAGGCTGATCGAGTTCAAACACCAGGTGTCCTGAAACTGCCTGATCAGCAATTTGAACTTGAGGTGTCAGGCGAAACGTCTCACCCGGTGCAACCTGCTGCGGAGGCGGGATGACAATCGAGGCTGCGGGCAGATCGGCTGAAGCGGCCTCGGCGGCAGGCTGTTCCTGACCGGACAGCCAGTTGCGAATCCTGCCGAGGTCGCCTGAAAGCAGGAACAGCAGGAACCCGACGCCGGGAATCAGAGCGGCGGCTGCGATCCTGACCCCGGGGCCCGGGAGGCTGCGGGAAACGCGCTGCATACGGCTGGTTTGCTGAGGTTTCGTGCGGCGCAGACGAGATCGCGGAGCAGCAGGACTGGCAGGGGTCAGCCCGGCGTCGATGATCGGCAGGGCCAGCACCAGCTGCGGGCGTTCGGAAGCAGTCAGGCTGAATTCGCAGGCCAGCGGGTCGTCGGACATCGTCGGCATCGGCAGTTCAGGCCTGTGGGACGGTGAATCCGGAACCAGAAACCGATCGGTCACCTCACCTGTGGCCATTTCCTTCAGGAATGCCTGGTATCCCGATTCGCGTCCCGGGTCGTACGATGTCTCTGATTTTTCCGGCGTGCCAGCGGACACGAGCGGCGAGGCGGAACAGGCTTCGAACGACGATCTTGTGAGGGGCTGGCAGAAGGGCGTCAGAGCCAGAGCCACATCATGGGGCACCTGATATCGATGCGCGGGATCGCGCATGGTCATTCTGCAGACGACAGCATCCAGCATTTCCGGGATGCCGGGGCAGAGGCTTCGCACCGAAGGCGCGTCTCTGGAGCAGCGCGCCATCAGCACCTGAAGTGGATTGCCGCCGTGGAATGGCACACGTCCGGTCAGCAGTCGAAACAGCGTGCAGCCCAGACTGTAGATATCGCTGCGGATATCCACCTGACCGGTATCCCAGCCCTGCTCCGGCGACATGTACTCCGGAGTGCCCATGACCTGTCCGGCGTGAGTGACGGTCTGATGTTCTTCGGACTCAGTATTCAGGCGGACGAGGCCCATGTCCATTACCTTGACCGTACCACGCCCGTGTTTCAACCAGTCGATCATGAGATTCGCGGGTTTGATGTCACGGTGAACCATCTGTTCATCGTGGGCATGCTGGAGTCCGATGGCCGCCTGTCTCACGATTTCACAGGCCAGTCCGGCGGGCAGAATCCGGTCGCGGCCGATCAACTGGTCGAGCTGAAATCCATTGACGAACTCCATGACCATGAAGTCGACTTTTCCGACGCGGCCGGCGTCGAGCGTTCTGACGACGTGTGGGCTGCGCAGCCGCGAGGAAGCCTCGATTTCCCGCCGAAAGCGGTTCACGAGTGACTGATTCGAGGTGAGTTTGCGGGCCATCACCTTGATCGCCACGGTGGCGCCGGTCTCGCGATCATGGGCCTTGAAGACGTGCCCCATTCCGCCTTTTCCGACGGATTCGAGAATTCGATACTGACGCAGGACGAATCCCGTTTCACCGCGCAACAACTGGTCTCGCTGCCACGCCGTCAGGATATCGCGGGTCACGAGTTCCTGGAGCAGCCAGTCGCCCGATCCGGCTGTTCCGCGTTTCGCCGCCAGCAGCTTTGCCGTTTCCAGTTCCGCGGGGTTGAGGAGATCCGATTTCTTGAGCAGAAGCAGAATTTGAGGAGTATCGGGTTCAGGCATCTGTTGCTTCCTCCGCGATTCAGGTCATGACTCCATTGTTTCACTGCGACTGGGTCCTTCGTTCTGCCAGCTGGGCGGCAGTCCCCGCGGGATTTCGATCTCGCCAAAAAAGCGACTGGTCCGGGCTCCGACGCTGCGTGCCCATTCGGCCATGAGGTGGACTCCCTGTCTGAGACTGGTCGGTGCTGCCAGACCGAACACTTCGTCGCTCCGGGTATGGTCGGCCCACGCCAGCTTGACTTCGTTTCGGGCGGGGAGAAATTCGAGGCGAGGATTGACTCCGAATTCCTCACCAATCACTTCGGCCAGCTGCAGAATCGACGCGGGCTCCGAGGCCCCTACGTTAAAAATCTGGTTGTGGCTGGCGGTCACGAACGGAGCGGAGATGAGTGGCTGCATCAGATCGCCAACGTAGGAAAAGGCACGCTGCTGCAGGCCATCTCCGAAAACTGGCAG
The DNA here is from genome assembly GCA_005809115.1 of Planctomyces sp. Lineage (GTDB taxonomy): Bacteria > Planctomycetota > Planctomycetia > Planctomycetales > Planctomycetaceae > F1-80-MAGs062. The sequence goes on from SYLK01000661.1 coordinate 4,913, forward strand.
GGGCTGCCCCTGCAGGATCCGATTCATGAAGATTCCCACGACGTTGCGATAGCGGTCACCGAGATTCTGAAATTCACCGTAGACATTATGAGGACGGAAGATCGTGTAATTGAGTCCGAACTGTTCGTGGGCGGCACGCAGGTCAGACTCCACCGCAAGTTTCGCAATGCCGTAGGGATCCTCGGGTTGAGGTACGGTGCTTTCCCGCATGGGGACCTGGGCACTGCCGTAGACAGCAATGGAACTGGTAAACACAAAATGCTGCGTACGATGCAGCACGGCAGAATTGATCAGATTGATGCTGCCGAGCAGATTATTCGTATAGTTGAAACGGCGAATGAAGTGGCTCAGACCCTCGGCGGCGTACGCCGCCAGATGAAAGACGAACCGAAAACTGTACGTCCGAAACAGATCTTCGACCAGTCGATGATCGGTCACGCTGCCCTCGCGGAACTCGACTCGCCCGGAAATCGGGAGATTTTCCCGAAAGCCCCCGGAGAGATCATCCAGGACCACCACAGGGAAATCCTGGCAGCGGTGATCCTGCAGCAGCGCTCGCACGAGATGAGCGCCAAGAAATCCCGCGCCGCCCGTGACCAGAATAGACTCGCGTGAATTCATCGTGGCAGTACTGCTTCTGTGATATTGCTTCTGGTCTGCCGCACTCGCGGAATTCAGGAGCCTGGTTCAGAAATTGACACCGCTCGCAGGGACCGGTAGGATGGCGATCTGGCACGGGTGACGATTGTACGCCGGTGACTGTGCGCCGGTTACGATTGTGACAGCCAGGTGGCGATTGTGACAGCCATGTGTTGCGGAGTATATCCATGCGGCGAGCGGTTTCGAGTCTGCTGGCGGCAATGCTGAGCCTGCTGTGCGCAGCGACCGACACTGCGGCTGTCTCGGCTCAGGCCATCGTCGTCAGGAGTACAAAGGTTCCCCGTTTTGACGGACCCGTGCAGAAGGCGTTCGACTGGCTGGAGAAATCCGTGGCTGCACGGAATCCCGGCGGCGGCAATCAGATTCTGGCCGCGTACGCAATGTTCAAATGTGGTGCCCCGGTCAGTCACCCGTTCATCTCCGGTGCCATCCAGGCGGTGGTGCAGCGCAGCTCCGGAACGGAATACCGTCCCGTCGGTGCGTACGATCACATCTATGGGGCGGGCGTCGACGCGATGTTTCTCGCGGACGTGGATTCGGAGGCGTACCAGCCGAACCTGCAGCGGATTTTGGATTACATTGTGTCTGTGCAGCGCGAAGACGGTTCGTGGAGTGACGGGCCGACGCAGCCAGGTGACGTCAGCATGTCGCAGTACGGTGTGCTCGGGCTCTGGGCGGCGCAGCGGGCTGGTTGTCGCGTGCCGCCTCAGGCCTTCGACCGGGCGGCAGATTTCCATCTGAAGCGGGGAAACCCGGACGGCGGCTGGGGATATCGGCCAGGGGTCAAGACGGGGCCGGGTGGTGGTGATTCCACGCACAACATGACAATGGCGGCATCCGGGTCGCTTTCAATAGCGCGGATGGTGCTGCATGGGCAGAGACTCCGCGCAAGACGCGCGACGCCGCCGCCGGAGAAGAAGTTCGGCGTTCTGGAAAAAATCGATCCACTGGCCGACGTCGGCGCAGCTCCGGCAGGCCTGGTCGCCTCGGCTTACCCGGACTATCGGGCAGGAGCCACGGCTTCGGCGCTGGACGAGCGTCTGCAGCGTGGTCTGGCATGGAACGAAACACGATTCGACCCGGTCAGCCGGGCGGAGCACAACATTTACTTCTATTACTGCGTCGAGCGTGCCGCGTCGATCAACGACCTTGATGAGATGGCAGGCAGGGACTGGTTTACGACCTACGGGGATGGACTGCTTTCACTGCAGGCAGCGGACGGCAGCTTCAATACACACACCGGCCCGGTAGTCGGCACCAGCTTCGCGCTGCTGTATTTCATGCGATCCACCCGGCAGATTATCGACAAGCAGTATGGCCTGGGACTGCAGAAGGCCAACAAGGGCAACCCGTTTGGCGACAAGAAGTCGGAACCCGAGCCCACGGCACTGGATCAGCTGCTGGCCTCAATCGAAAAGATCGATTTCAGCGATCCGAAGCTGGATGCCGAGATCAGCATGGCCAGCGAACTTGTCCGCAGTGTCCGGGCGATTGATAATCCGGAAGAACTGATCGGGCAGACGGAACGTCTGAAGGGGCTGCTGGAGCATCCGGCCGCAGAAGTGCGCCGGCCGGTTTACTGGGCTCTGGGGCGGACGGGTGATTTCAAACTGGTGCCGCTGATGCTGAAAGGTCTGCGCGATCCGAACGTCGATGTCAACGTCGAGGCGGAGATGGCGCTGCGGTACATTGCGCGCAAGCCGAATGGACTTGGTCTGTCGACGAATCCGTTCGCCGAGCTGGCTGTCGATGCCACGGAAGCGGATCGACTGACGGCGGCCACTCAGTGGCGGAACAAGGCCATCAGAGCCTGGTCGGGCTGGTATTTTGAACGGTGCGCCTTTGACGAACGCGGCGGGCTGCAGGAACTGGAATCTCTCGTCCCCGACAACAGCCGCCACCCATAGTCGATCTGCGGACGGACTCGTCCCCGAGGATCTGCCTCATGTCTCCCGAAGCCGATGATCTCAACAGCCGCCTGCAGAAGGAGTTTCTGCGGCGGAACCGCAAAGCTGACCAGCTGCCGGTCAGGGTCCAGGCAGAGCTGGTGGCGGATCCGGAACGTTC
>SYLK01000662.1 GCA_005809115.1 Planctomyces sp.
CTGCTGTTTCCTGAGACTCATGGCCAGATTCCTTTCTGACTGATTGGTTCAGTTGGTGGTCAGGGAATCTGGCCTATCTCATATTCCTCCAATTCGGAAAACCCCAGTTTTTCCGGATTCAAAATGCTTCACAGCGTTGCGCGACGGGCTTCCTCAGGATGGCACCGGATCCCACGCAGAGCAGTAATTCTCTGGCCGATCGAAACATGGCTGTGGCGGATTCGCTGCGGGTCGTGAGTTCCGCCATTCTGGGACTTACCGTCGGCTGCGCTCAGTGTCACGATCACAAGTACGATCCGATTGGCATCGACGATTACTACCGTTTTCGGGCGATCTTTGATCCGGTGTTTCCGCTGGAATCCTGGCAGCAGCCGGATGCTCGCCTGGTAGACTTCAGCAGTGCTGTGGACCGATCGGAAGCAGATCGGATCGAAGCGGAAGCCGTCGCGCTGGAAACGCAGCTGAAGGAACGTGCTCAGAAAGTCGGCCACGAAATTCAGGAACGCAAGCTGTCTGACGTGCCGGAAGCCGTCCGCGAATCCGCGCGCGAGGCTGTGCTCACGCAACCCGATCAGCAGACCGACGAACAAAAGCGACTGCTTTTTCTGTATCCCATGGTCAAACCGGTTGAACAGATCCTTGGCCAGCTCGTCGAGTTCGACAATGCCGCCCACCGTGCGTTCGAGAAGGAACGCGAAAAGATCGGTGAACTGCGAGCGACCAGGCCGCCACCGGAATTGGTGATGGCCACGCGGGAACGCCCCGACGTGATTCCCGTCAGCACGGTCTTTCATCGCGGTAATCCGGCGACACGCGGCGAAGAAGTCACTCCTGGCGAAGTGATGGTGTTGCGTCGACAGCGGAACACGGATCTGCCGGTAAGGGCTGCGTCGCGCTCGTCAACCGGTCGCCGGCTGGCTTATGCACGACTGCTCACCAATGGCCAGCATCCGCTGACCGCACGCGTCTTTGTCAATCTCGTGTGGATGCATTATTTCGGACGCGGACTGGTGGCGACTCCTGGTGACTTCGGCATGTCCGGTGAACGTCCGTCGCACTCGGAACTGCTCGACTGGCTGGCCCAGGATTTTGTCTCACACGGCTGGGATCAGAAACGACTGCATCGCATGATTCTGACATCGACAACATATCGACAGTCGTCCGTGCGGCGACCGGATCTCGATGCCGTCGATCCTGAAAACCGCCTGCTGGGGCGCATGCACCTGCGCCGCCTGGACGCCGAGGAGATCCGCGATGCTGTGCTGTCCGTTGCTGGTCAGCTGGATGCACGACTGGGCGGCCCCAGTGTCCCGGTCACCGTCAATTCCGAGGGCAAAGTTGTGCTCGGCGTCCGGCTGCAGCGCGACGGGATCAGAGCAGGAGTCGACGGATCCTCGGCGGCCGGAGCCCGACGCAGCGTCTTCATTCAGGCTCAGCGCAAGCAGCCGCTGGATATGCTGGCAACCTTTGACCAGCCCGAGATGACTCCCAACTGTGAGCTGCGGCGACCATCCACGGTGGCGACGCAGGCGTTGTGGTTTCTGAACGATGCGGAAATCGTCCAGCGTTCCATGGAACTGGCCGAACTGCTGACGACACAGCACGCTGACGATGCGGCGCATCTTGACGATCTGTTCACACGCCTGTTCGCGCAGCGAACCACGGATGACGAACGGCTGGCGTGTCTGGAATTCCTCAGGGCACAGGCGGATCATTTTGCGGCTCAGGCGAGCACCAGTGACCAGCAGGCAGCGGACCCGAATCGCCAGGCACTGGCGATTTTGTGTCAGACTTTGCTGGCGTCGAATCGGTTCTTGTATGTGGACTGATCATCATGGCTGACGACAAACTCTGTTCGCGGCGACACCTGCTGCACACGTCTTCCTTCGGCCTGAGCGGCATTGCGTTGGCGACGCTGCTGAAGCAGGAGCAGCTGTTTGCCGACGAACCGGCCGATCCCATCAAGCCGCAACTGGAAGAGCCGTCCTTTGATCTGCTGCCCAAAGAACCGCCGCGCCCGGCCCCGGCGCGCGCCATGATCTCGATGTTCATGCTGGGCGGGCCGAGCCAGATTGATCTGTTTGATCCCAAACCAGAACTCGTGCGACGCCATGGCGAAGTCTTTCCCGGCGAACTCAAGTTCGACAATATGGCTCAGGCCAGTCGCGAGATCATGAAGCCCGCCTGGAAGTTTCGCCATCACGGCGAATGCGGAATGGAGCTGTCGGAACTGCTGCCGCATCTGGGCCGTATCGCCGACCAGATCACTTTGATTCGTTCAATGCACACGGGAGTCAACAATCATGTTCCGTCGCAGTACGCGCTGAACTCCGGTGACGACAAATCCGGTCGACCGGTCCTGGGAAGCTGGCTGCTCAAGGCGCTCGGCAGTGAAACACAGGATCTGCCGGCCTATGTCGCGCTGACCGACCAGCGCGGACTGCCGCTGCTGGGCAGTGAACACTGGACCAACGGAAAACTGCCCTCGATTTTTCAGGGAACGCTCGTGCGTTCTCAGGAACCCCGCATCTTCAATCTCGAAGGTCCGCCGCGGCTCCGCGGCGCGGTGCAGCGAAATCAGCTGGAGTTCCTGGATCGGTTCAACCGAACGCACCTCGACAGTCACCCGGGAGAAAGCGATCTGGAAGCCAGAATTGCCAGCTACCATCTGGCGGCTCGGATGCAGCTTGCCGCGCGCGAAGCGTTCGATATCACGCAGGAAACGGAATCCACTCAGCGGATGTACGGGATTGATCAGGCCGTCACGCGCGACTATGGAACTCGCTGCCTGATCGCTCGACGACTGGTCGAACGGGGCGTGCGGTTCGTGCAGCTCTGGTGCAACGGCCAGATCTGGGATCACCACGGCGACATCCTGCAGGCGCTGCCTCAGCGCTGTCAGGAAGTGGATCAGCCGGCGGCGGCACTCGTCAGCGATCTGAAGCAGCGAGGACTGCTGGACAGCACAATTGTCCATTGGGGCGGCGAAATGGGGCGCCTGCCCGTGATTCAGTTTCGCGAAGGAATCAGCCGTCGCGATCAGGTGGGTCGCGATCACAACACCTACGGATTCAGTCAGTGGGTGGCGGGTGGCGGTTTCCGGCGGGGGCAGATCCACGGAGCGACTGATGAGTTTTCGCACTACGCCGTGGAAGGCATTGTCCATCACTACGACTGGCTGGCCACGGTGCTGCATCAGTTCGGCCTGGACCACCGCGACATGACGTTCCGCATCGGCCCGCGAACAATCCGACTGGTGGAACACGACGAAGCGCGCGTCGTATCCGACCTCCTGGCCTGAGACACCGCGGACCCGAACAGCAACCAGTTCCACACTTCTGACCTGCAACAGCGAAACGATAGAGGACTGGCCGAGACGGTCCAGTTCATTGATCGACGTGACAGAAGCCGACCACCCGGAGCCAATTTCGGGATTTGAGCCGGCAGGTTGCATCGGTTCAAGGTCAGGGAAGCCGAGATGCATTCTGCTGTCTTCATTCTCCATCGGCTTTCGAGTCAGAACGACTACGGCAGGGAAATCGTAACCGTTCACGGGCCGGGGACTGGCTCTTTTTCCCGCAAGAGTCGAACAGGGTGTGGGTGGCCGACTATGACCCGATCCAGACAGACCCCGGGAAAATGTGCCTGTCCCCAATAGTGCGATTGCGGTGGAATCGTGTGTGCCTGAATTTTGACGAGAGCGGGGGCAAATGGCGAGTCGCCGGGAGGAATTCGGAGACTTCAGGGGAACGCGTTTA
>SYLK01000663.1 GCA_005809115.1 Planctomyces sp.
ACATTGCGTGAAGAAACGAAAGCATGGTCGGATGATGTAAACGCAACACAGCGAGGCGTTGACTGGCAAATGAAGATCACCGATGCCCGGACAAAACTGAAATCCGTGTACCCGACAATTAAGGTGTGACAGAGCACTAGAAACATCGGAGTTTTGTCGAGGGCAGTTTTGTATTTCCTTTATTCAGTCTGCATGTTGTCGGCCGAGGGATGACGGCAGGCGCGTACTCCGGGGAATTGCGGCTTTCGCCTTCCACCGTGGGCAGAATGCCGACTTGTGATTTTCAGGACGGTCACATCAGACACATGAGCAGCGGGATGCATTTTCCGGTTCGGCAGCGGCAGGCTGAGCTGATGGACAATCCGTCGCTGGACGAAGCGACGCACCGCAGGGCGCTCGAGGGACTGCGGAGGATCAACTGGTGGAGCAGGACCGATGCCGCGATCTGGAAGGCTGTCGAAACATGTTTATCAGAACACTCGTCTGTGTGTCCCATAGCGATTCTGGATGTCGCCTGCGGTGGGGGTGATCTGGCGATTCGTCTCGGGCGACGTTTTCTGCAGGCAGGCATTCCGGTTCAGATTCAGGGTTGTGACATCAGTGCGACGGCGATCCACTTCGCCCGGGAACAGGCGCGTGCTGCCGGGTTGACGTCACTGGATTTCGTGCTGTGTGATGCGCTGGAGGAACCGTTCCCGCAGAGACAGTACGACATCGTGATGAGCAGCCTGTTTCTGCATCATCTTTCTGAAACGGACGGTGTGCGGCTGTTGAGGAGGATGAAAGCGGCGACGCGCTGTCTGCTGCTCATTGATGACCTGCGCCGCACGAGCACGGGGTATTGGCTGGCATGGCTGGGCTGTCGCGTGCTGTCACGATGCCCGGTGGTGCATTTCGACGGTCCCGTGTCTGTCGCCGGGGCCTTCACCACAGTCGAAGCCGGTGACATCGCAACCGCGGCGGGGCTTGCCGATTTTACGATTGAGACGCACTGGCCTCAGCGTTTTCTCCTGGTCTGGCGCGCGGTTTCGGGTGCGTCTGCGGAGCCTGCTGAATGATGGATCGTGTGCCTGCAGCGCCGGGATTGTCGTGTTCCATACGATCGCAGTACGACGTGATTGTCGTGGGAGCAGGCGTAGCCGGGGCGTTTGCGGCGCTGCTGGCTGCACGACGTGGGCTGCAGGTACTGCTGGTCGATCGGCAGCGTTTTCCGCGGTCAAAGGTCTGCGGCTGCTGCCTGAACAGGCGCGCACAGCAGATCCTGCAGCGCGCGGGACTGGACGCGGGACTGAGGGCACTGAATCCCGCGCCCGCCGACGCCGTGCAGTTGCGCCATGGTCACCGCAGTCTGCAGATTTCCGTGCCGGGTGGTCTGGCGATTTCTCGCGGCGTCCTTGATCAGTGGCTGGTCGACGAAGCCGTTCTCGCGGGTGCTCAGTTTCTCGACGACCTCACCGCCACCGTGCTGCCGCTCAGTTCGCGGCCCGCGTTCAGCGGTCCAGCAGGTCTTTCGGACCCGACTCTCCGCACGGTCGAACTCAGGAATAACAGCCTGAAGACCCTGACGACAGCGTCAGTGGTACTCGTCTGTGACGGACTGGGGCATCCGAGTCTGCAGCGGCTGGCGGGCTTTGAATCGGTTCCTCGCAATGGCGCCCGGCTCGGACTGGGAGCGATGTTTCCTCGGGGAGCAGCCGACGACTGGATCCCCAGGCACCAGATCCTGATGTCCCTGGCCCGGCAGGGATATGCCGGGATCGTGCAGGTCGAGAACGGCCAGCTCGTTCTGGCGGCGGCCGTGGATGCGACAGCGCTGCAGAAATCACAGTCACCACTGGCATGTCTCTCGAAAATTCTGGAAGCCGCCGGCTGCCCGGTTCCGGAAGCCCTTCCGTCCGCCTCCATCCGCGGCACCATTCCGCTCACACGGACTTCGTCAAGACTCTGTGATCATCGGCTGATGGTCCTCGGTGACGCGGCAGGTTATGTCGAACCGTTCACGGGAGAAGGCATGGCCTGGGCCCTGTCGGCAGCGGCACTGGCCGCCCCGATTGTGGCGATGGCCGTTTCTGGTGGCTGGTCCACAGCCACAGAAAAGCAGTTCCTGACGGAATTTGAGGCGGCCATCATCCGGGAACAGAGACTGTGTGGTCTGCTGTCGAAAGTTCTGCGACATTCGGCGCTGCTGAGCCTGACCTTCGCCGGATTTCGCCTGTTTCCCCGGCTGGGGGGGCAGCTCGCGAATCGTATCAGCCGCCTTCCGGCCTCACTGGACCAGACGCAATGACATCGTTCGAAATTCTTGGTCTCGGAACGGCCCTCCCCGAGCATTCGATCTCGCAGCACGGGGCTGCCATTTTCGCGACGACCTGCGTTGCTCCGGATTCGGATCAGAGTCACAGCAGGTCGGCCGTGATTCAGGCGTTGTATCGTCGGGCAGGGGTGCAGACGCGCCACAGTGTCCTGCTGGAATCATCTTCCGAGGGTGAAGCGACGGCCGAACGATTCTACCGCTACGCCAGTTCGGCCGATGACCGCGGCCCTTCGACATCGGAACGAATGTGTCGCTACGAAGCCGAGGCGCCACGACTTGCCGCTCGCGCTGCCGCGGCGGCCCTCGCCGACGGGCAGGTTGCGGCCAGTTGCGTGACACATCTCATCACCGTCTCCTGCAGCGGCTTCAGTGCACCGGGAGTGGACCTGTTTCTCATGCGAGAACTCGGGCTGGTTTCGCACGTTTCCAGAACGCATGTGGGATTTATGGGGTGCCACGGTGCCCTGAATGCCCTTCGGGTGGCACAGGCATTTGCCGCCGCCGATCCGGATTCTGTGGTTCTGATCTGTGCGGTGGAGCTGTGTACGCTGCATCATCAGTATGGCTGGGACCCCGGAAGAATCGTGGCGAATTCGCTGTTCGCCGATGGTGCAGCGGCCGTGGCAGGGCACGCTCATTCCGGTACTGGCGACGGAAACCCTGGTCCCGGCAGGCTGGTCGCCAGTGCCTCGCATGTGATTCCCGACACGGCAGAAATGATGACCTGGAATGTGCGCAATTCGGGTTTTGAGATGTCGCTGTCTCCGGAAGTGCCTGGCATCATCACGCGATTTCTGCCACGGGTGCTGGCTGAGTTCCTGGCACAACATCAACTGACTCCGTCCGATATCTGCAGCTGGGGAATCCATCCGGGTGGCCCCCGGATTCTCTCCGCCGCTGCCGAAGCAGCCGGTTTGTCAGAGATTCAGCTGGAACCCTCCGCCAGCGTTCTGAGACGATTCGGCAATATGTCGTCACCGACAATCCTGTTCATCCTGCGGGATCTGCGACTGGCCGGGGCTCCAGCACCCTGTGTGCTGCTGGGTTTTGGCCCTGGCCTGAATGTGGAGATGGCGCTGCTGAAATGACCACCGGCTCACGCAGGTTTTGCCCGGGGGTTCTGTTCCACCAGAGCAACCTGCAGAAGGATCCAGAAGGACCTGAAACTCGCCGCTTTCGTGCATTCTGGATCCCGTGTCCGGGTCAATCAATCCGGGATGTCTGAGTCGAATGCGAAAGCACTCATTTTCCTCAACCTCTTCCTTTCCCACGAGCGTCAGGACCGGCCAAACTGCGATGACGGTCCTGAGGAGCGATACTGAACCGCAATTTCACCAGACCAGACGCTTTGAACGCGGGGGCAGCGGCTGTCCAATTGACTCTTGGGACCGGCCAAAAAATCAGTTGAACAAACTCATGAAAACGTCGGCCGCATGCATCCTGCGCCTCGAATTCGGATTCGCTGGATCAGTTCATCAGCTGGCCGATGATTTCATGCAGCAATCTTACGGATAAAACTAAACATTCAGGTCCAGCCGCCGTCACACACCAGCGTGATTCTGGTCAGGGGGCGCTGCGCTTCCCTGACCAGACAATTTGTTCAACTTATTTTTTGGCCGGTCCTTGACGCATCGATTCCTCCTTCGGAACGACTTCACCCCCCGGAAGCCGCTGGAGCGCGGTGTTGATTTCCTCCTCCGCGCCCTCCTGCGTCGCCGATTCTCCGGAGGAATACCGGAAGGCATACCAGGACTTGCGAAGCGCCCAGTCGAGTTCAACGTCGAGAATCCAATACCCCTCGCTACGGTTGTCCATAGTCCGGCGTGTCGACGACATCCGGGTTTGTGATGAACCACGTCTGGCTGTTCAATGGGTTGTACGGGAGCGAGACGTGTTCATGGATGACCTTCCATTGACCGCTGATCTTCCGGTAGCCGACGGTCACCCGCAGCCAGGTCTGTCCACAGGGATGATCGGCTGGCGTTGTGACGAAATGATGGACGCAGTGCATGAAGGCGGTGTCGCCCGCAACGTGAATCCGGATGTCGCGATGCTCGGACTGGAAGGTCTCCGGAAAGTACGGCAGGCAGTTCGCCCAGCTCTGGCGGATGTTGTCCACTCCGGTTGTCTTGTACGGCGGGATGGCATCATAAAGGATCGCATCAGGGGCGTAATCCCTGAAGAGCCGGTCGAGGTCTCTTGCTTCCAGGGCGCGGGACCATTCGTGCATCATGTGGCGAATCTCGGCTTCGTCCGCTGACATGTTCTCGATTGTCGCGTACAGCTCGCGTTCCTTCTGCATCACTTCCCCGGTCGGGTCACTGGCGGCGAAGTCCTCCACGCCGAAGACCGGGCGGATTTCAATCACCGACTCCTCGTTCATCGGGTTCGGGCAGCGTTTCACCCAGTCGATTGCCTCCTGCATCGAGCGGACTTCCCAGACCCAGAATCCGGCAACAAGTTCCTTTGTCTCAGCGAACGGCCCGTCGATGACCGCGCGATTCGCCCCGCTGAAGCGGATGCGGACCGCCTCGCGACTCGGCTTCAACCCTTCCCCTGCTTTCATGATTCCAGCGGCGACGAGTTGTTCGTTGTACTTCACCATGTCGGTGAGCAACTGCCTGCTGGGCATTTCGCCTGATTCTGAACCGGGGGTGGCTTTGACAAGAACGATGACTTTCATTGGTTTCTCCTGGGTCGATGAGTTGTGTTGCGGACGACGATGTGCAACTGCCAAACCGTTCGCAGCCTGCGTTTCATCATATTGTCGAACGAGCGAATACCGAATCGACATTC
>SYLK01000664.1 GCA_005809115.1 Planctomyces sp.
CGTGTTCTATGCTGTGACTTTCGGTGAGAAGGTTTCGGTCGCGTCTGACGGGCACTTTATAATCCAGGTTCTGGTTCCGATGCCGATTGATCTGCACGACACAATTGCCGCCGTGAGTTCACCGCCGGGGGCTGCCGCACGGGGGATCATTCGGATCAGCGGGACTCAGACTGAGGACGTGGTCGGGGGCGTGTATGTTTCGGAGTCGCAGGGGGGCCGCTGGCAGGCAGCTCGTGTGCCTCGGCGATATCCCGGGACGATGCAGATTCCGGAACTCGGAATACCGCTGCCGGTCACGCTGATGTACTGGCCGACGCCGCGGAGTTACACAGGGCAGCCGATGGCCGAGCTGCATCTGCCGGGATCACCGCCACTTCTGGACGCGGCACTGGAGCAGATCTTCCGTTGTGGCGCGAGGCCGGCGCATCGGGGCGAGTTTACTCTGCGTGCCTGGCTGGCGGGGCGGATTGACCTGTTGCAGGTGGAGGCTGTGCTGGGCGTGATTCAGGCGACGGATCATGCGGAACTGCAGCGGGCACTCACCCAGCTGGGCGGGGGCATCACAGAGCGAGTGACTGCGATTCGATCCGAACTGCTGGCGCTGCTGAGCGATCTGGAAGCGGGGCTGGACTTCGTCGATGAGGATATTGAATTCATCTCGCGGCAGCAGATCGGCGGTCGACTGCACGCCTGCCGTGAGTCGCTCGGGGAACTGTGCGGGGACACTGCAGTACGTCTGCCTTCAGGGTGGCGCCGCCGGGTGGTCCTGGCCGGGCTGCCGAATGCGGGGAAGAGCACGCTTTTTAATCGTCTGACGGGCCAGTGCGGCGCGATCGTATCACCGGTACCGGGAACGACTCGCGACTATCTGACAGCCACGATTCGGCTGTGGGGGACAGAGATCGAGCTGGTGGACACAGCGGGCTGGGAGGAGGCCAGCGATTCGGTGACGGGACGTGCTCAGGAGCTGCGGTGTGAGCAGTTTGCGTCGGCCGACCTGATTGTCTGGTGTCGATCGGCGGTGTTACCGGAGTCGCATCTGCGGACTGACACAGACCTGCTGCAGGAAGTTGTTGCCGCGGGACCTCCGGTGCTGTCGGTGTTGACGCAGTCTGACCTGGCCGGGGGAGCGAGTGTTTTCGGGGGCTGGGCTGCGTCCCGCACGGCTCGCGACGTTCCTTGTGTCAGCAGCGTCACCGGAGAGGGGATCAGCGTCCTGCTGGAGCAGATCCGGACGCGACTGCTGGCGGAGGCGGGGGCAACGGGCGAGTTACTGGGATCGACGGCCGCGCGCTGTCGCGACAGCCTCACGCGCACACTGTCTGCTCTGGATTCCGCGATCAGTCTCACCGGTTCCCAACCACCCAGCGGCGACGAGCTGATTGCCCTGGAACTGCGCGCGGCACTTCACGAATTGGCCACGCTGCGGGGCGCAGTGCTGACGGATGACATTCTGGACCAGATCTTCAGTCGCTTCTGCATTGGCAAGTAAGGACCGGCCAAAAAATCAGTTGAACAAAATTTCTGCTCAGGGACGCGGAGCGCCCCTTGACCGGAATCACGCAGGTGTGTGACAGCGGCTGGACCTGAATGTTTCGTTTTGACCGTAAAATTGCTGCATGAAATCATCGGCAAATGATCAGAGGTTTCGTCGGATTTCAACCATGGCTGTGAATATCCCGGACAACGATCCGGCGGCACAATCGCGTCGTCAGTGGATCAGTGCGAGTTCCGCAGCGTGCTGCAGTCTGCTGAGCCAGACCGTGTGGTCGCGCGCGGCACGGGGCAGTTCCTCGGTTGCGGATGCGGATGTTGTTCCACGCACGCGGTCGGAATTCGGGACGCTGGAACTGCCCCGGTTCGAGGCCGTGGCGCTCGAGGGGCTGCGTGACTGGCTGCTGGTGATGGATATGGACCGGGACGGTGTCATCTGGTCGGGAACCACCGGGGGCCGATTCCTGTCTTATACACCGGCGACAAGACAGTTTGCCCTGCATGATATCCCGGCAAAAGGGCCCATCAACGCCTGTCTGTGTGTCGGGGACAACGTCTATCTTCTGGGGCGGGAATACCCAAAGCTCCGCGTTTATCGTCGTTCAACGGGCAGATGCGATGAATACAGCTACCCCGCGAAGATGGTCAACTTCTGGTATGGTTGCCGGGTGATTGATGATCAGCATCTGGGACTGTTCAATTATGCTGGCGACACCGTCCTGTGGGATTGCCGGCGTGACACCGGCGAGTTGATCCGGTATCCGTTTGAGGGACCTCCTGCCGGCATCGGGTACATTGCGGAGTCCGGCGCAGCGGTCTATTCCCTGGTCTTTGAGTACTTCGCAGACGCCGCGAGTAAATATCGACTCGTCAAATTCGTCCGTCTCGATCTGAAACAACGGCGGTGGTCCGATGAATGGGCGATTCCGACAACCCTCGACGACACGGCACCGATTCGCGCCGATGAAACGGCGGGAGAGACGCTGTGGCACCCGCATCTCACAAATGGCATGATGCTGGGGTTTGACACGAAACATCGCCGCTGGACCAGTCTGCTGGAGATCCCCGGCCATGGTACGATTTTCAGTTTTGCCAGCAGTGGTAATGGCACAGGCGGCTGCGGCAGCGAATATCGGGGACTGCGTTTTTACAGCATGAGTACGTTTCACGGAGACGACAGCAGGGGAATTGACGGGAATCTCCCGCATTATCTCAACGGTTTGCTGGTATTCGATCCTCGCAGCCGGACATTTGATATGCTCCGTCTTGACAGCGGGACACAATACCTGCAGACGGGCTTCACACTTCCGGCGAACGGTCAGTTGTATTTCCATTCGACGAACATCAGACATCCCGACGGAACGTTCGGGAAAGGACTGAATGACGCCGAGGGCGAAGTGCTGTTCTGGCAGCCGGTCTGAATCTGGCTGCGACTTCTGTTCAGGCGAGACAAACGTGAGCATGACATCCGGTTTCAGAATGGCTGTGCTGGCGGTGCTGGGAGTGACAGCCGTCACGTCGTCAGTTGCAGCCAGCGATCCGCTGGTCACGAGCGCCCTCGTGACTCGTCCGGCGATGATTGACGGGGTTGAAAGCTGGACGATTGAAACCGTGCTGCCGCGTGGTGGACTGCAGGCGCTGGCAGCACAACCCGCATAGCCGCGTTTCGTCACGGGTGGCAGCGATACGGTCGTGCGGATCTGGAATTCATCCACGTTTGAACTCGAACGCGTGCTGGTCGGTCACTCAGGCTACGTCTCGGTTGCAGCGTGGTCCCGCGACGCCAAATATCTCGCCACGGGTGCGTATGATGACGAGGTTGTCATCTGGGATGCCGGCACTGGGCGCATCATCCGTCGGATCAGGGCACAGACCGGCGGCGTGTATACCCTGGCGTGGTCCGCCGATGGAACGTGGATTGCCACGGGAGGCGACGGCAACGACAACCTGCGGATCTGGGACATCCGAACCGGCAACCTGATTCGACATCTGCAGGGGCATGAGAAATCTGTCCTGGCGAGCGCGGTTTCTCCGGACGGTGGCTGGCTCGCGTCCGCCGCCGATGACACAACGATTCGGATCTGGAACATCGCGACGTGGGAAGCCGTGAAGGTTCTGCGGGGACATCCGTCGCGAATTCGGGGCATCAGCTGGTCGCCGGACGGAGCGCAGATCGTCTCGGGGGGTAACGATGGCATTCTGCGGATCTGGGATGTGGCTCAGTCGCGACTTCTGCATGAGTTGCGGGACGACGCAGCTGCCGCGAATTCGGCGATTTACAGTGTGGGCTGGTCGGGCGACGGTCAGCTCGTCGCGGCGGCGTCTTCCGAGAACCGGATCAGGACATGGCAGCCGGAGGATGGGAGGCTGCTGAAGTCATTTTCCGACCATACCACGGCGGTCATGACTGTTTCCTGGCTGGGAGCTTCGCACGAACTCCTCGCGATCGACAATGACGGCGGGATTCGCCGCTGGGATGCCGACGCAGGAACCAGTTCCGCACGGATTGAGTGATCTGGTATCCGAGTACCGGCGGTGGCGTGGTCGAGTTCCGGCGAATATCTCACCGGCGGAACGGCAGACGGTCGGCTGATCGTGTGGCAGCCGACAACCGGCGGGTTCCGGGAAATTGCGGCACACCGGTTGGCCGTGCGCTCTCTGGCCAGTCATCCCAGGGCAGATCTGCTGGCCTCGGCCAGCGACGATCAGACTGTCTGCCTGTGGGATGTCGCCACGGGCGCGCGACAGCGCACTCTGGAAGGTCACTCGGCCGAAGTCCAGGTTGTGGCATTCGCACCGGACGGAACTCGCCTCGCTTCCGGAGGGAGCGATGGAACGATCCGCCTGTGGAGCATGCCGACGCCCGATGAGGCACCGCGGGTTCTGGCAGGCCACCAGGGGGCGGTTTATGCGCTGGCCTGGTCGGCCGACGGGGAGACACTTGCGGCAGGGGATTCCGGCGGAAATGTTGTCGTCTGGAACGTCGCGGCGGCTGGCATCAGGCAGCAATTTCACAGTTCATCATACAGTGTGCGAAGTCTGGCCTGGGTCCCGGGTGAGAAGACGATTGCGGTCGGCAGTCATGACCTGCGACTGTGGAATGTTGCCGCCGGCACGGAAGAGCACGAACTCGCCGGGCACACCAACTGGGTCTATTCGCTGCGCCGCGGGAACGATCCGTTTGTCGTCGCCTCCTGCAGTCGTGATCGCACGATTCGCGTCTGGGATCTGAAAACCGCCACACAGTTGCGGATGAACCGCGGTCACGCCGGCCAGATTGATACGCTCGACTGGTCGCGTGACGGCGGCAGCCTGGCCACCGGCAGCACATGGGACGGGACGATCCGGCTCTGGAACGCAGAGTCACTTTCCGCGGGCCCCGTTCTGCTGCCACTGCCCGGAGGACCGGTCGCGATTTCTCCCGAGGGGCATGTGCAGACCACAGGGGACGCTGGCCGACAGATCGCGATCATCGTTCAGACGGCTGAAGGCCAGCAGACGTACCGTCCGAGTGAATTCGCCAGCCGATTTCAATGGATGAATCGGCCGGAGAAGGTGCGTCTGCCCGAGAAGTGAGTCCGCACCGGCGCGTGGAGGGGAGCAGACATTCCGCCGCCCGCTTCCGCTGGTCAGCCCCGACTGGCCGGATGCAGCAGGATTTTTTTGAGATTGCCTGTCACAGACCGCCGCGGCACACGAAGAAGGGGACCACCGGACATTGGACGCGGGCATTCGTGTGAGGGGCAGCAGTGTCATCCGGGTGAAGAACTAATCGTTCCGTCACGTTCCAGGAACACCGTTGTATGTGCAGTGTCGCTGATCCGGGAAAGCTGAGTCCGAATGCTCCAGGGTGCAACTTTCCCGGATGCCCATGGCAGCCCGGATCAGGGCATGTTGATTTGCTGCCAGAGCCGGATGCGCCGGCGAATCCGCTCCAGAGTGGCACGCTCGGGGATCCCACCGGGATCATAATCCGCCAGCGGTTCGTTCAGGATCTGCTGCAGAAAATACTTGGCACACTGCCGTTCAAAGACATGCGTCTGATTTTGCAGTGACCGGGACAGCTGAGCCAGGTGAGCAGTGGTGGGACGGTGTCCGTTTGCAGCCGCGGTAAACCACTGCCGGAGATAGATCCGCTGTGAATTGCCGATGTCCATCTCATCCAGCAGAGCGCCCAGCAGCTGCTCCTGCCGAGCGGGGGTTCTGCTGATCGCCGTCAGAATCCACTGAATCAGCCATGTGCGATGCGCTTCGTCTGGTGAACCGGCCATGGACTGGACCAGCTCCCGCGGCATGGGCTGCCGGTCGTTGACCGACAGCTCCATCCGCAGTTGTGCTGCCAGCAGCTGCGTAACGACGGGCATCTCGGGCATGTCCGCCATCTGCCGAGCGGATGCCAGCAGATCCTCGGACCGATTGAATGGATCTGTCGTCTGCTCGGGCAGGCTGCGGTCAGCAGTGCGTCGGCGATACCAGTCGACGGCATTCGCGGGGGCACGCAGTTCGCCCACTCCTCCGCCGGCCCCGACCACCGCCCACTGACGTCGGGACAACGCCTGGCTGCCCAGACGGGCCCGGCCGCGCCAGACCGCAATGACGAAGGCGTCTCCGGACTTTTCGACACTGACAGCGGCGTCGTCATCTTCGATGTCCAGTGTGATCGGGGACGGCTCAGCGCGAATCGAGAACCGGGTGCCCCGGCGGAGTCTGGCCAGAGCGAAACGGCCATAACCAACCGAATACTCTGGCAGCGGCGGACCTTGCCCTGAGACGGTCCGTCCGAGTCCCAGGGATGTATTGGCATCGATAATCAGTTCCGCCTCAAGGGGCAGGTCTCCAACGACACGGCTTGAGCCCAGCGTGATGACACGCAGATCCGAGTCCGCGGCGTTCAGACTCAGCACTGCGCGGCTCAGAATTCCACGCCAGATGCCAGCGGACGACTCACGGATTCCCACAACTCCGTCCACGTCGCGCCAGCCGGTCACAAGCCCCGCCAGCGCCTGCGTGGGCGGGGAGTCCAGCGGCCCTGAGTCCAGGGGCGGTGTCGGGGTGAGGGATTCCGCCACGTCTGCC
>SYLK01000665.1 GCA_005809115.1 Planctomyces sp.
GTGGTGGCATTGCGGACGGCTGACAGTCCGAAGCGATTCAGGACCTCGTGCATCAGACTTCCGAAGGCGGGTGCCGTGAGTTCACGGACGCGGTCTTCGACGGCGCGCAGCCGCAGTTCACGGCGCAGATAATAGCGATACGGGCACTGGATGTAGTCGCGAAAGGCGGTGACCGAAATCTCGTGCGGCGATTCCGGGATCAGCGGCGGACGGGGAACTGTGAACCCGCTTAACCGGGAGGGCTGACGGGGTGTCTGGTCCGTCCGGTCGAGGTCGGCGGTCGTGGAATCCGCACCGGCCGGTTCCCCGTCTGTGCCAGGGCGGTTGTGCTGGCTGTCGGCGTCATAGAATTCCCGCACGCGGCGGGGGAGCGACTGAGGATCGGCGGCGAACCACAGTCGACTGGGTGCCAGCGGGTTATGCTGCGCATCGCGGCGACCGGCAATGAACGTCACGCGGCGGCGACTGTGCAGCAGCACGCTGACCGCGTAAGCATCTCGGGCGTACCGCCGGCTGTTATCCGTCAGCCCCAGCCGAGTGCGAAGACTGTTGGGCAGGAACACATCGGACACCACGGACTCGGGCACGAAGCCTTCATTGAATCCGGTCAGAATCAGAAACGGGCTGTCATCGAGCGGAAGTTCCAGCCAGCCGAGCAGATCGATATCATTCTCGCTGGTCCGGGGAGGCACATTGGCGGTGGAGATTTCGCGAAGCAGCATCTGAATGGCGTGCGCTGCGGAACAGCGTGGCATAATTGCATCCGGCACGCGGCGGAGGGTCAGAGCGGTTTCGCGGATCGCTTCGAGGCAGGCCACGATCCCGCGGTCGGACGGATTCTCGTCATGCAGTTCGCGATCGCGGTAGGCGGCGTTCAGCATTCTGAAACAGCCGTCGACCCAGTCACGGAGGGGACGCCGCAGGGCAGCCAGATTAGTGGCCGACAGTTCCGCGGCGTCAGATTGTTCCGCAGCATCGGCCTGATCGTCGAGCGGCAGCTGGCGCTGGATTGCTTTCGCTGCTGCCGGACGACTGGCGGGCGAACGTCGGCGCTTCAGCGGCGCGGCTGGCCGCACCGGCTGCGGGGGTTCGACCATCTGGTGCAGAAGCTGATCGACGGAATCACAGATGGCCTGGATAATCCGTCGGCGCGGTGCAGCACCCGCCAGGGCACCGGGGACGGTCTGCAGATGATCGGCCAGGTACTGATCCAGTTCCGTCAGCCAGTCAGCGCAGGCCGTTCGCCCGGCCGTTCGACCGGCCGTTCGATCCACAGCCCGCTGGATCCAGGGATCCAGATCCGGATGGCGGACGAGACTGGTGAGTGAGGGGAAGTCTGGTGGCAGCCCGTCACGAGCGGAAGCCAGATAGTCAGCCACAGCGCGCAGCAGTCGGCCGGGGCGCGTCGCACCGATGGGTTGTCCCACGGACCAGTGTCCTGTGAGGCCGGCGTCCGACAGGTTCTGCAGAACGGTCGGCACCAGGGATTCATTGGCGATACCGACGGAGATTTCGTCGGGGCGGAACTGAAATCCGTGGGTTCGGATTTCTGTCATGACGGCGCGTGCCTGATCAGCCGGAGTGTCCGCGACACGCGTGATCTCGATGGGGATGTTGAGTGGTCGGAGCTGCCAGGCAGCGGGATTGAGGCAGCCATATTCGTCAAACGCCGCGGATTCGGATTCGGGCGCATGGATCAGAGTGGTCACGCGGTCGGCCACCTGATCGAGCATTTGCCGCACAATTCGATTCATGTCGACGGTGCCAGTCAGGATAATATCGTCCTGAGTCGTGCATTCATGCTGCTGTACGGCAATGAGTCGAGCGGCCTGTCGATCCCACAGACCGAGATCATCCATGCGGACGAGGTATTCTGCCTGGATGCGGCGGAGGGCCCGCCAGCGATCTGCTTCCCGGGAATTGCCGGCCTGTTCCAGGGCGAGGTGGACATCGTCGAATTCCATCCCTTCGGCGGCCAGCTCATTGTGCTGTCGCCGGAGCGTTTCACACAGGGCCTGCCATGCCGGAACGGCATCCGCGGCCGGAATCTGCGGGAGAGCGGCCTGCAGTTCCCGGGGTGGAATGCAGGAAATGGCCTGTTTCCAGACCAGCAGCTGAGTCAGATCGTCGGCGAGCTGTCGCTGCTGGCGGTAGAGCAGTTCCGGGAACTGCTGGAATGTCACCATTCTGGGGGGAATCAGGGCGGGCCATTGTCTGCTGGCGCGTTGAACGAGGATTTCCAGAGCACGGCGTGCAGCGCGGCGGCCCGGAAAGACGACAATGACCCGGGAAAGGTCGAGCTGCCTGTGGCTGGCGAAGCGCCGGATCAGAAAGTCGACGGCCGCGGGAAGTCCGGGCTGAGACCAGTCAAGGAAGACTCGTTGTATTGGCATGAACCATCCATTCCCCGGCCTGTCATTTTCCGGGCGATTGTCGCCCTGTCGACAGGCAAACTGGCAAAATCCGTCGACGCCGTGCAATTGTTATTCTAAACTCTGCACAGGGGCGCTCGAGTTCCTGAGTGCGACAAGCGAAGAAATTCGGAAAAGTCAGCCTGCCTTTTCCTGACAGCGGATCGGACGGAACGGATGGGAATTGAGAACCGAGACTATCTCAAAGGTGACAACGGTTTCGGCGGTCCCATGGAAGCGATGTCGCGGAGAAAACCCGCCACGATCGTCGGCAAACTGATCGTGGTCACGGCGGCGGTGTTCGTCCTGCAGCTGCTGACGAGCCGGGGGCAGGGCGATTCGCTGGTCCAGCAGTGGCTGAGCCTCGACGCCGGTTCAGTCTTTCGCCAGGGCCAGCTCTGGCGGCTGCTGACGTACGCGTTCTGCCACAGCCAGTCGGATCTGCTGCATATCGTGTTCAACATGTACATCGTGTACGCGATCGCGCCACTGGTCTGCCAGTTGACGGGCGAGCGTGAGTTTCTGTGGTACTATCTGGCATCGGCAATATTCGCGGGAATCACGTCGGTGGCGTTTTACACCGCCGTGCAGCTCCCGTTTCACATCATTGGTGCCTCAGGCGCCGTGATGGCTGTGTTCATGCTGTTCGCGATGCATTATCCGCGGCGTGAAGTGTTCCTGTTCGGCGTCATTGCCGTCCAGGTCCGGTGGCTGCTGGCCGTATATATTGCGATGGATGCACTGCCGGTGATTCGAATGGTCCTTGGTGATGCCCAGGCCATCGTGGACCGGGCGAACGCAGAGAACCGGCCTCTGGTCGCCCACTCGGCACACCTCGGCGGCCTGCTGTTCGGCTTCCTGTACTTTCGCTGGCACATGCGACTCACCGACTGGTGGGATCGCGTGGCGGGCCGACTGCCGAGTCGCAGACCCAAAAAGCCGGATATCAAAGTGTTCAACCCGCAGGTCCAGCCGGAATCGGACATGACCGAGCGAGTCGATGAGATCCTGCAGAAGATCAGCCGCGAGGGTGAAACCAGTCTGACGTCACGGGAGCGGAATATTCTGACGCAGGCCAGTCGTCAGCTGCGCAAGGATCGGAATCGGTAACCATCGTCCGACACTGTGGCGCTGGCTTCCAGCCTGCGTTCCGATGAACTCAGGCCGGAAGAATTCCCTGGCACAGAGTCATGAAAACATCAGCGGAACAATCCGCCCGGTTCGAATTGCGTCGCGGTCGATCAGTCTGCGACCAGTATCCTGGCTGGTTCTGAGCTGCCCCCATGCTGCATCCTGAGCAATTCGCCCTGCCACGACTACCTCACCGGCCGCCGGACGGACACAAGGGGACGTTCGGACATGTGCTGCTGCTGGGTGGTTCTGTGGGAATGGCCGGAGCGATCGCGCTGGCTGCTCAGGCGGCGCTGCGATCCGGATCCGGGCTTGTCTCCGTCGCGGTACCGGCATCCATTCAGACTGTGGTGGCTGGTTTCGAACCGTCCTGCATGACGCTGGGACTGGACTGCCGAACGGATGGCCCGCTGCGGCATCAGCCCGAAGCAGGGGTACGTCGGCTGCTGGCGGGTCGGGATGCCGTGGGGATTGGTCCGGGGCTGGGCCGCTCACGCCCGGCAGCGGGACTCGTCAGAGCTGTTCTGAGGCATTCGCAGGTTCCCGTGGTGCTGGATGCCGATGCGCTGAATCTGGCATCCGAGTACCGCCTGCTGGATGCTCCTGAAACCAGGAATTCCGCATTACTGCCGCAGTCGCGGGTGATCACTCCACACCCCGGAGAATTCGCGAGACTGAGCGGGCTGACGGTGCCGGAGATCAGCCAGGATCGCACGGCGAGTGC
Organism: Planctomyces sp.; assembly: GCA_005809115.1. Taxonomy (GTDB): domain Bacteria; phylum Planctomycetota; class Planctomycetia; order Planctomycetales; family Planctomycetaceae; genus F1-80-MAGs062. Next base: position 4,267 of record SYLK01000665.1, read on the forward strand.
GGTACGATTCGCCGCCGAGCGCCAGGTGGTCGTGGTCCTGAAGGGGCAGCACACAGTGGTGACGGACGGTCAGCGGCTGTACCTGAACGCCACCGGTAATTCGGGGATGGCCACGGGAGGATGTGGTGACGTGCTGACGGGCATCATCACGTCACTCATCGGACAGGGGATGGAGCTAATGGAGGCCGCTGTGCTGGGTGTCCATGTGCATGGCCTCGCCGGCGACCTGGCCGCTCAGCAATACTCCGAGCGCGGCATGATTGCCTCCGATCTGGTGACGTGCCTGCCGGGCGCCTGGCTGACGATGGCGACCCGGGAATCAGCCGATCGCGGTCCGATCTGAGTTTTCCGGCGGGTTTTTCTGTTCAGTCCCCGGATCATCCGATACAAGTTGAGCCGCGTGCCAGAGCCGGATTGTGCGCACGCGGGCGATTAAGGCTCTCACAAAACCGGGACAGGCACCCTTTGGTAGTCATATTTCGCAGGATTTTTCGCAGTACCGCGGGAGCCAGTCCCGGTTTTGTGAGAGCCTCTA
>SYLK01000666.1 GCA_005809115.1 Planctomyces sp.
CATGGCGTCCAGGGTGAATCTGGCGGCAACTTCAGAGATGCGACCGGCCCCTTTGGTGATTACCATGAACTGAACCACCACCAGAATCAGGAACACCACCAGACCCACCACCAGGTTCCCGCCTACCACGTAATTTCCAAAGGCCGTCACAATCTGCCCGGCATCCCCCTCCAGCAGAATCAGCCGCGTGGTGGCGATATTCATGGACAGGCGATAGAGCGTCAGCAGCAGCAACAGCGACGGAAACACGGACAGATCGAGGGCTCGTTTTGCGCTCAGCGTGACCAGCAGCAGAAGCGTCGTGATACCCAGATTCGATGCCAGGAGCAGGTCCAGCAGCCATTGCGGCAGCGGTACCAGCATCACGGCAAGCACAATCAGCATCGCCAGTGACAGCAGGGTCTCACTCTGCTGCAGGGCGGCAATATTGCCGGTACGGTTTTGCATATTCGTCGACATGGTCCGGGGGAAATCAGGCTGTCGTCGAAACTCGGTTTCAGTGGAAACTCAGACTCAGGACCCGTGCGATCAGCTGCCATCCGTCCACGACCACAAACAGCAGAATTTTGAAGGGAGTGGAGATCACCATCGGTGGCATCATCATCATGCCCAGCGACATCAGGATGACGGAGACCACGAGGTCAATCAGAATGAACGGGATATAGAGACAGAAGCCCATAATGAAGGCCGTTTTCAGTTCACTGATCACGTAGGCCGGAATCAGTACCCGCATCGGAGTGTCCAGGGCGGTCTCGATCCGTGTGATGTCCGCCATCCGGGCAAACATGGCAATGTCGGCACGCCGTGTCTGATGCAGCATGAAGGTCTTCAGCGCTGCGGATCCCCGGTTCCAGGCTTCATCGCCTTTGATCTCCGCCCGCATGTACGGCATGACGGAAGTCGTTTCGATCGTTCCCAGCGTCGGCCCCATCACGAACAGTGTCAGAAACAGGGACAGCCCCAGCACCACCTGGGTCGGCGGAATTTCCTGAGTGGAAAGCGCGCGCCGCACGAACGAGAGCACGATCACGATCCGTGTAAACGCCGTCATCGTGACCAGTGCTGAAGAAATCAGCGCCATTCCGCCAAGAAACAGCGCAACTTTCAGCTGGGGCGAAAGACTCTGAAAGCCTTCCGAACCAATCACCTGCTGAATTGCTTCCGCGGATTCCATTCCATCGCTCTCGTGTGGCAGGGCAGAGTCCGTTCCGCCTGCGGCTGTGGATCACTGTCACCTGATTCAGATCGTGCCGTCTGACACCGCTGCCGCTGACTCCTGCGGCATTCCCTCGACGCCGTATCGGCTCAACTCCTCCCGAAATGCGGCTGGTGCAATGACGATTGCCCGGATCCCGCCCGCATCAGATCCCACCAGTGCCCGAATTCCGGACAACTCGATCAGTGACACCGTACGACCGGGGCCCAGCGACAACGTCTCCATCACTCGCGACTGACCACCCACCACGGGAAGCAGCCCCTGACTCCGCTGCCACCGCCGCAGTCCGGCGATCACAAGGCTGAATCCGCACAGCAGCACCACCAGCCAGGCCACGATGCGAATCGTCTGCCGCGTGTCGATCGCCGGCTGCTCCAAAGGTGCTTCCGACGGCTGCGACTCCACCGTACTCGTCAGGTCCAGAAACGGCGCGTCGCTGCGCGCTGAAGCGCCGCGATCTGTGTCGTCGCCGACAACTTCCGCAGAACTGAGGCTCATCAGATCGATGGTCCGCTCATCCGCACCTGCTGTCAGCCGTGTCGGAACGCCCCTGGATGCCGTCACGCGCGGGGTTCGCAGGAGCGGCGGGAAATCGTCTGGTACCGGTGTCAGCAATCCCGCCGGATCGCGGGGCACGAATAACGCGCTGGATTCCTCCGCTGCAAACGCAGCCGCCGGAATGCCCGAAGCGACCCGCGGCATCAATCCGGGGCCACGAGGCTGAGCCACGGCAGTGGCGCAGCACAGCACGGTCCACCCGAGCAGGCCAGGAATGAGGTGCGAATACCATTCCGCCCGGTCGCACCGCCGCAGAGGCCCCAGTGACCCTGCTGCACTGACTCCGTCGACACGAGCCCGGATCTGACCGGGACCGCCGCATTGGACAAAGCTGTGCTGTGGATTCAGAATTTCCATCGTAATTTTCAGTTGTCCAGGTCGGCATCTGCTCCCGGCTGCTGTTACTGTTGCTTTTGCTGTACGGGATCCGCCCAGCAAAGGCTGATCAATTCAGTGGTCGCTGCGCCTCGTGGAGGAAAATCGATCGTGACTTCCGCCCCGAACGCTTTTCTCCCGACTTTCTTCGGCACTGGCGATCTCGGTGATCAGCACTGCGAAACGGTCTTCGATCACAACCACTTCGCCACTGGCGATCCGAACCCCTTGAGCCATCACGTCCACCGGTTCCGACACGCTGCGGTTGAGTTCCACCACCGCGCCTTCGCCGAGCTGCAGCAGTTCACCGATCGGCATCGTGACGCGGCCGATCTCCACCGAGATCTCAATATTGACGTCAGCAAACCTCTCCAGTGGCAGCGCCGCCGCGGCGCGCGCCCGAGAAGCCTGCGGAAATTCCACCGGGTGCGCTTCAGAAACTGCCGCACTGCCGGCGGGACTGCTGATCTGATCAGCCAATGTCGTCTCCTGCTGCGCAGCCTCAGCTGTTGTCGTTGAATTCATGTCCTCCCCTTCAGCGTTCTTTGCTCGCCATAATCCGGAATCCCTGCCGCTGCCCCAGACGGCACGGATATCCCAGCCAGTGCAGCCGTCCGTCGATGGTGGCCTGCAGCGGTCCATTCACCGGCTGATCCAGAACCAGCACATCCCCCACATTCAGTGCATGCATCTCGGCCAGCGACAGGGCAGCCGTTCCCAGTTCCACCGACAGCGTCACTGGCAGCCGCTCCGCGATCTGTCGCAGCTGCGGCGCCGGCTGCTGTGTCGGGGATTCTGCGACGAGTGCATCCGTGATGCCGATCGAACTCAGCCCGGCCTGCGGCATCAGCCAGATCAGATCCTCATCTCCCAGCGGCGTTCTGACCGTCACCAGTGTACGCACCAGAATTTCTTCCGGAGGAAATACGCGGCTGCGAATCGGTCGGGAAATCACACTTTCCAGATGACACTCCAGCGGCTCGACATCCGGCCAGGCCAGACCGATGGAACGTGCGACTTCACCGAACAGCAGCTCCACCATCGACGATTCCGCCGCAGTCAGAGGCCTGACTTCCGGCCAGTCCTTTCCGAGTGATCCCAGCATGTCGGCCACCAGCGCGTGGACCAGTCGCCCGGAGAAGACCACGAACGCCGCGAATCCCTGTGGCCCCACGCTCAGTCGCGCCGCATAGCCCGGGTCGGGCAGTGCTCGGATCGCCTTCTGGGCCGTCGACGAATCAACATGACCGGGAATCAATTCGACCCCGCTGCCCAGTAATCCCTGCCAGTTCTCCTTCAGCAGCGTACAGGCTGTGGACTGCCACGCCGAAAGGGCGCGACTGGCGGTTCCGGTCAGCCGTCGCGGCGCGGAAAAATCAATGCTGCGAATGGTGTCAGGTGGACTCATGGGCAATCAGACTCAGCAGGGTCGTAAACGAGTGACGCAGTCCGGATCCAGAAAGAAAAATCGGTCCTCGCCTCAGGACTCAGAATCAGGCAGACCGGCTGCTGCGAAAACCCCGTCCGGGGAGTCGTCGGAACCGTTTACTGAACATTGAAGTCCTCAAACAGAACATCGTAAATGTGTTCGAAACCGTCCGGGAACAGGACGGAATTGAAATGCTCTCGAATCGTCCGCCGCAGTCGATTCTGACCGGCGGCTCCGCGAATCTCGTCAAGTTCCTTGTCGGAAATCTCGCTCAGCAGCCAGTTTCGCAGCTGCGCCTTCTTCTTTTCGAGCTTCTTCCTGAATTCTTCCTCCTGCGATTTGGGGATCTGCAGTGTGATCGCCACGCGCAGGTATCTTGTCATCCGTCCTTCGTTCAGATTGACGACAACCTGCTGATCCTTTCCCGGTTCTCCGAACGGGACATACACCGTTTCTTCCTCGCGGGGCAGCTCATGTGATGGACTCGCTGCCTGAGACTTCTCCTCCTTTGTCTCCTGCGCGGGTAACAGCATGGGAACAACACTTCCCGCGCCGGCACTGAGAATCCCCACGACGATCCAGGGCACGATACCGCCCACGCTCTTTGCTGCGTTGCCGTCAGCTTCCTTCTTCTCTTCCGCCATAACGACTGCCAGTTCTCATGTCCTGCGAACAACACGGGGGCTTCAACGACCTCCCGCCAAATGTCAGCGTCCTCGTCAGTTACCCTGGCGAACTGCGCCTGAAACGACCGGCAGGATCTGCCGAAGCATGCTTCACCAGCCTGTTGGCGCGGGCAGGGAAAACCAACCACGCTCTGTTTCGCAATCGACCTGCCTCCCATGCGGTCATAACGGTTTTGTCGACTGGGCAAAGTTTAACGGCACAGCAGAGGTGCCTGGCGGGGGGGCTGCACCTTCAATTGCGGTGATTCGGCCTGCGCTGCGGGAATCACAGCACGATTGTCGAAAAACCCTCGCACCCGGCACACCTCGGTCAGCCAGTGCGGTCAGCGAGGGTGGTGTCACCGCTGCTGCCATTCGCGTCGACCGCTGATTCGTCCCGGCCGTTGCTGCCCCGGGTTGCCGCAGACAGGACGCGACAGAGAGTCACTCCCGAACAGTCCTGGTGTGTTTCCGCCAACGTCCGTTTTGCTGTCTGCCTGACCCGAAGTCGTCAGGTGCCGTTCCGTCGTGGCTCGAGAGACCCGGCAACAGTGGGACTTTGCCGATGCCACGCCGTAATGGCCTGGAAGCTCTCGGCGAGCCGCAGAATTCTCAGGTCCTCCAGAGGAGGTGCCAGCAGCTGCAGGCCGACTGGCAGGCCGCGGCTGTGCTGTCCACACGGGATTGAGATCCCGGGCATTCCCGCCAGGTTGGCGCTGATGGTGTAGATATCGCTGAGATACATCGCCAGCGGGTCATTCAGCTTTTCTCCGAGCCGAAAAGCCGCTGTGGGCGTGACGGGACCCGCAATCACGTCCACTTCTGAGAAAGCCCGGTCAAAGTCCTCGCGAATGCGTCGTCGTACCTTCAGAGCTTTCAGGTAGTAGG
>SYLK01000055.1 GCA_005809115.1 Planctomyces sp.
GACAACATTTTGAAGCTCGACTCGCTCTTGCTCCGTCAGTCGAACGATGTATAACTTCCGCATGACGCACCTCCTTGTGCCATGCAGTTTCCTCGATTTTCATCATTCTGCCAATCCGACTTTTTAGCTGTGACAGAGCAATAGCCTTGCGACGCCACAGTGGCTTTTTGGTACACTGCAATGCCTCGGCTTTCAGGGCCGCAAGGGCTTTCGTGCGATCGGCCCGCAACGCCGTGACATAATTGCGTGTGTCCGCCTCGGCAATGTCGTCAATTCGCGATCCCAGGTACCCGGCATCCAGTTCTCCGTACCCGGCCAGGGCAAACGCCAGCGACAGCTTGTGACGGACATTCGTGGCGGTGCTGAAGCGAGTTCGCAGCTCCGGAACCACCAGTTGCTCTGGTAGTGTCCTGAGCTTCTCCAGGTTGAACGGCACACTCGGCCCCAGAGTGTTCTGCATGGCTTCCACTGCAGTCTGCGTTTGTTCCTGCAGATTCTTCCAGCGTTCCGCGGAAACTCACTGCTGGATTCCCACGCCCACCAGCAGCACGGCCAGCAACAGTCCGCCCCACAGCGTTCCAAGGACCCGAACCGCCTTACGCATCATGGATCGCTGCGATTCCGTCCAGCCTCTGGAGTCCGTCAGCAGGCGGATGCTGAGCCATTCCGTGACCGTCGGCAGTTGCTTATTCTCCCGTTTCGCATTCCAGGTCGCCGACCGTTCTTCCAGCTTCAACTCAGCTCGACCTTTGCGGGTTTCCCGCTGCTTGCGTGTGAGCCAGTCGCGGAGCGACGGGACGAGGTAGTCGTGGGTCAGTTGGTAGTATTGCTGGCGGGCACCGGTGTTCGGTTGCGACTCACGCCCCTCCGGATCAGTGGGTGTGATCAGGCGCAGTTCGCCATCAAGGATCGCCAGCAGATCCTGAAATTCCCTCGGCCGATCCTGATAGCCCGCAGCCTCCTGCAATTTGGCCTGCGATCGCATGTGACCCTTGATGTCCGTCCCCAGCTCCGGCAGCAGCACACGCAGAACGCCCCGGGCTGCCGCAGCATGCAGGCGGTGGCGGGGATTTGCCTGCTGCGAGCTGAAGGTCTCCTCCAAAAAGTTAACGCCGATGCCTTCTGTACCGCCAACCTGGTCCAGTGTTGCGGGTGTCCACGGCTTGTTCTTCACCATTTCCGCAAACAGCGACAACCGAACCGAGACGACTTTGCCCTCCTGAGCCAGACCTTCCGCCACGTTGCTCACAAACTGCTGTTCATCGGCCGTCAGATTTCCGTTCTCTCCCGGCAGCCGGCCGAAAGCCTGACAGAACTTCGTGAGGACTTTCGCCGAATGGTCTACCTCGAACAGGTCCACAAGAGCGTAGTTGTTGCCCTGAACAATGGGAATATCCAATGCGTTCATCAGCCGGGCAGCCGCCACAGAAAAATCGTCCCGCACCATCACAATTGCCTGTAATCGCCCCCCATCGCACTGCCGCAGGGCCATCACCAGACCTGCATCCGGCTCCGCTCGATGAGCATGCAGCCACTGTTAAAACTGGTCAATGATGATCACGACCTTATTGCCCTGACCACGTCGCACGGCAGCCAGTGTATCGGCCAGTCCCAGTCCCTCCGGCAGCTCCGGCAACCGTTTCCGCAACCCTCTCAGGATACGGGTCTCGGTGTCCTCCGGCGTGGCCTCCACATACACCACGACGACGTCCTGCGACAAATGCGGCAGCAGACCGGCTTTGACCAGTGATGACTTACCGCAGCCGCTGGGGCCGTAAATCAGTCCCACACTGAAGGTCTGTTCGGGATCGGTCTGCTCAATCCGGCGCTTCCAGAATGCAATGCTCTCCGGCAGTCCTTCCCGATTGCGTGGTCCCGGCAGCAGGTCCAGAAAGAAGTCAGCATCCCCAGCGTCAAACGAGCGCAGCCCTTTCGGCACCACCGGCACGGCCACCCTGGGCTGAGCCACCGCAGCAGCCGCTTTGAGCCACTGTTCCAGGTCCTCGGCAAATTCGGCCGCCGTGGCATACCGATCAGACGCTCGTTTTGACAGGGCCTTCAGGCAGATTCGTTCCAGCTCAGCTGCGACGGTGTTTCGGAGGTCCCGTGGTGGCCGGGGCTCCGCTGTAACCACCTGATGCAGAATTTCCGCATGGGAGCGGCCGCGGAACGGTTTCTCACCCGTCAGCAGTTCGTACAAAACCACGCCCAGCGAAAAGATGTCGCTCCGGCCGTCCAGGCGATGTCCTTCCCGTCGCGCCTGCTCAGGACTCATGTATCCCGGAGTGCCTGCCGTCCAGGACTGCTTCAGGGAATCGTCCTCACGGACCGCCAACCCGAAGTCCGCCACAAACGGCGTGCTGGTCGCGTCCTCAATCAGGATATTGGCTGGCTTGATGTCCCGGTGAATCAGCTTTTTCTGGTGCGCATGCTGCAGCGCCAGTGCCACCGTCGCCAGCAGGCGGGCAGCGTCACGTTCGGTGAGTACGCTCGCTTTGATTCGATCACGCAGTGTGGACCCTTCAATGAACTTCGACACGACGTAGATCGAGCCATCCTGGGTGCGGCCGGAGTCGTACACCGGCACAATATTCGGATGATACAGGCTGGCCACCATCCGGGCTTCGGCCAGATATGCTTCGGCATCCTCCGGCTTCTGAAACCGGGCTCTGGTGGGCACCTTGATCGCCACCTGCCGCTGCAGTTCCTCGTCAAAGCCCAGATACACGCGGCCAAACGCTCCTTCACCCAGCACCCGGTCCAGGCGATACCGGCCCTTTCGCTCATCGCCAACGGCCGAACTGCTGATGTAGGTCACCGCCAGCGAAAC
>SYLK01000667.1 GCA_005809115.1 Planctomyces sp.
CTGTCTCGCGCTGCGACGGTGCCGGCCGGAGAGTTTACCGCCGAAGAGGAATTTCTGGAGTCCGTCCGGTCACAGATGGCGACAACCGGCGGTTCCATTGCGACATCAGAAGTGCTGCCGAACCGCAGTGGCTGGAGAGTCCATCACGTGCGCGCCTCCAGCGAAGCTGGCCAGAAGACCATCGTGTGGGATTATTACCTGTGTTCGGCGGATACCGGTGAGCAGTTTTCCGTGATTTTTTCGCATGCCGGATCGGATGACGCGATCTTCGGGGACGCGGCCGACGAAATTCTCCGGACCATGACGATTCGTCCCCGGCGGACGGGGACTCCACTGCCAAAATGAAACTTGTCGTATCAGGACAGAACCTGCCACGGCGGGAATCGTGCGGCGCCGGGAAGTCAGCCGGCGCGGTGCTGATTCGATGCGGGGCGGTCCGGCGGGTGACAGCCGGGAGCGGTGCAATGCGGTGCAATGCGGGGAAATGCCGGACTTTCCTGAGAGTCGTATTGCCCCGGATGTGATGGCTGGTTTAGGATCTCCCGGAAGTCTGCTGACTCCGGCTGTTTTCGCAGATTTTTCCCGTCTCACCGCAGACGTGGTGTTACGGCTGCCGGATCCGGTTCGATCGGCAGCCTGGTTGTCGAAGGGAAATAAGAGCATGACTGCAACGCCCGGCCCTCGAATAATTCTGATCGCCGCCGCATGCCTGGTTGCCACTGCGGTGGCGGCCTGTGCCACCTCGGCGCAAGAAAAAGCCAGGGCTGCCGCTCCGGTGAATGCACGTCTTACGGCCGAAGACGGAAAGACCGCGCAGATCGTGACGAATATGGTCTCATCACGGCACATCAACCATCCGGCTGTTGATGACGCGCTGTCTCAGCGGCTGCTGGCACGCTTCATCCAGACGTGGGATCCGCAGAAGCTGTATTTTCTGAAGTCCGACATCGATCAGTTCGAAACTCAGAAAACCAGTCTGGATGATCAGCTGCTGGCGGGCAACGTGGATTTTGCCAACACGGTGTTTGACCGGTTTCGGCTGAGGATGACGGAACGCGCCGATCGGATCGGACTGCAGATCGACGCGGAACATGACTTTACCGTCGACGAGTCCATGGTGCGCGACGCCAAGGAGCTGAGCTGGGCGACCACCGAAGCGGAGCTGGATGAACGCTGGCGGCAGCGCGTCAAGTACGATCTGCTGCTGCTGAAGATGGACGGCACGGACCTGGCTGATGCCCGGAAGCGGCTGCACAAACGCTACCACACGAATCGGCTGTTCATGCAGCAGACCGAAGCTCATGAAGTGCTCGAACTTTATCTGTCCTCCATGACTCACTGCCTTGACCCGCATTCCAGTTATATGTCGCCCAAGACGCTGGAAGATTTCAAGATCATCATGGGGCTTAAGCTCGAGGGAATCGGGGCGCGCCTGAAATATGAGGACGGTTACACGGTTGTGGAAGACGTGATCACGGGCGGAGCTGCGGCGGCGGACGGTCGCCTGATCAAGGGAGACAAGATCATCGGTGTCTCGCACGATGCCGTCAGTGAATTCGTCGACGTCGTGGAAATGAAGCTGACGAAAGTTGTGGAAAAGATTCGCGGTCCGGGTGGCACAAAGGTCCGGCTGCAGGTGCTGAAGGAAAAGGGTGGTATCGAAGAGTACGAGCTGACGCGCGGCACCGTGCAGATCGAAGACGAAGAAGTCAAGGGCGTGATCATTGACTCGGCCGAGTGGATTCCCGGAAAGAAAGCCAGAATCGGGGTTCTGAACATCCCGTCGTTCTATCGCGATTTTCAGGGAGCGTCCACGGGGGGCGATTTCAAGAGTACCAGTCGTGACGTCCGCCGGGTTCTGGATCGCTTCCGGGCGGAAAATGTGGATGCTCTGGTCGTCGACCTGCGCTGGAATGGCGGAGGTGCGCTGCTGGAAGCGATTGAGGTTTCGGGGTTGTTTATTCCCCGGGGGCCCGTGGTGCAGGTGAAGGAGCCGGAGAACGCTGTGACGGCGTATGACGACGAGGATCCGGATATGTACTGGCGGAAGCCGCTGGTCGTGGTGTGCAATCGCTTTTCGGCTTCTGCTTCCGAGATCTTTGCCGGAGCAATCAAGGATTACCGTCGGGGAATCGTCGTCGGTGACACCACGACGCATGGCAAGGGGACTGTGCAGAACGTGGTCGACGTCACCAGCCGACTGCCGTTTTTCAACAAGGAGCGGGGTGCACTGAAACTCACGATCAGCAAGTTCTATCGGGTCAACGGTGAGAGCACTCAGAACAAGGGAGTCACCTCGGATGTGGTGCTCCCGTCATTGCTGAATCACCGCGACATCGGTGAGGATTCGCTGGAAAACGCACTCGCGTTTGATCGCATCACGCGGGCCAGCTACGTGCCGTTTTCGTCGCAGGTCAGTGATGCCACGATCGCTGAGCTGGCAAAGAAGAGCACCGCCCGTGTCGCTGCCAGCCCGGAATTCCAGAAAGTGCAGAAACTCATCGAGCGATACCTTGA
>SYLK01000668.1 GCA_005809115.1 Planctomyces sp.
GGGCCACCATTTCCTGTTCGCGTGCTCTGGCTTCCGCCCGTCGCTGTTCAGCCTTGGCCTGAGCGACCCGCATGTCTGCCTCGGCCTGGTCGGCCTGCAGTCGCGCACCGATGTTCTCGCCCACGTCGATATCGGCGATGTCAATCGAGACAATTTCGTAGGCGGTCTGCGCCTCGAGTCCCTGCTGCAGGACCGTTTTCGAAATTGAATCGGGATTTTCCAGCACCTGTTTGTAGGAAGCGGTCGAACCAATCGCCTGCACGATTCCTTGTCCGACCCGAGCGATCACGGTCTCCTCCGTGGCTCCGCCGATCAGCTGAGAGATGTTGGTCCGCACCGTGACTCGAGCCCGGGCCCGCAGCTGAATTCCGTCACCGGCCACGGCATCCAGGGTACCGGACGTGCGCTTCGGATCGGGACAGTCGATGACCTTGGGATAGACACTCGTCCGCACCGCCTCGAGAATGTCGCGACCGGCCAGGTCGATCGCCTGGGCGGTTTCCCAGTCCAGATCGATGCTCGCCCTCTGAGCCGCGATCAGCGCGCGAATCACATTTGGGACGTTGCCACCCGCCAGAAAGTGCGCTTCCAGTGCGGCCGTGGAAATTGGAAACAGTTTCGTCAGACCCGCCTGAACCGCCATGATCTTGCTGCGAACAATGATCGTCGGATTGCACTTGCGAAACCGCATGGTGATCAGATTGACCAGACTGATTCCGGCGCGCGTCATTTTGCACTGCAGCCACAGGCTGGCAAACTGAGCAAAGACCGCGAGGAACATAATCGTTCCCAGCATGATCACAATCACTGCGATCCACTGGAATTGAATCGGTATTGCCGACAACAGGGTGCTGCGCACGAGGTTCCTCCAGCTTTCGGTATTCAGACTACGGCCCGCGTACCCGAACACGGGCGGTGTACCCCAACGCGGGCCGTGTATCCGAATTCCGAATACAGCGGACAGCCCGTTTGCCAGTGGTCCGGTCAGAACCGACCACCGGCGGATCTTTCTGCAGATTACGCCGTATAGTCCTCAGGAATATCAAAATCCAGACCTCGGACCGGCCGCCGCTGCCCCGTGTCCGACGGTTTCGCCTTGCCCTCGGGGGTCTCGGCGGTCCCCTCGGTCCCCGCACCCGCTGACGAACCCCGCGTGACCTCGGTGACAGGACGAACGACCAGCCGATTACCGCTGACTCCGACAACCACCACGGAGGTCCGGCGCTCGATCAGCATCCCCTGTCCTTGCGCATGATAGCGAGCATGATCGACAACCACCATGCCGCCGGGGATCAGGGGTGTCTCCGCCTCGCCAACGCGCCCCAGCAGTTCCTCCAGTGGATTCTGAACAACAGCCGGCACCGGTGGTCGCAACACAACAGAACGGCCTAAATTGGTATGCTGAATTGCATAATACGCACCCAGCAGTGTCCCGGGCACACCCGCCAGAAGAAAACACAAATAAGTCCAGAACAACGTCGGGCTGGCACCGCCGCCCCACGCCTTCGTGGCACTCCACAGCGATACCACCAGACACAATCCAGCCGTGGTGCCAATCAATCCAAAACTGGGCACGAAAAACTCCAGCCCCAGCAAAAACAGACCTGCTATCAGCAGCACCGTCGCCAAAACACCAGCGTCTGGCATGTTTCTCACAACCATCTCATCAGTTGCATTTCGTAAATCCGATCCCGGTGCGGTATTGTTCGTGCGGCCTGCCAACTTGTCCATGAACACGAGCGACAATTGACAGATGACGCAGATCCGCGCTTTTCCGACCTCTGCGAACGTCTCAGCGGAAATTCTGAATGTCCCCGACTCTGTTTTCAACATTCCCGGATCCCGACCAGATTGCCGATGCCGCCGAGAAACTCCGGGCCGGTCACCTTGTCGCGTTCCCCACTGAAACGGTGTACGGGCTCGGTGCGGATGCCACAAATCCGCTCGCCGTGGCCGCTATTTTCGAAGTCAAGGGGCGTCCTCGGTTCGATCCACTCATTGTTCACCTGTACACAACGGCAGATGTTTGCCGAATCGTGTCGGAGTTTCCACCCCTGGCACAGACACTGGCCGACACCTTCTGGCCGGGGCCTCTGACGCTGGTTCTGCCAAAACGATCCCTGATTCCCGAGATCGTAACAGCCGGACTTCCGGGTGTTGCCGTGCGGATTCCCCGTCATCCGGTGGCCCTGGAACTTCTGCGTCAGGCTGGCCGTCCGGTGGCTGCGCCGAGCGCAAATCCATTCGGCTGGATCAGCCCCACGACGGCACAGCACGTCCGCGACGGTCTGGGGACCGCGGTGAACTGCATTCTTGACGGCGGTCCGTGCGACGTGGGAGTCGAGTCAACTGTGCTGTCCCTGATGGATTCGCGGCCGGTTCTGTTGCGGCCGGGGGGCGTATCACAGGAAGAAATCGAAGCCGTGATCGGGCCCGTGCAGCAGGCGATCTTTGCTGAGGGAGCCGGGGATTCCGCGCAACTGGCCCCGGGAATGCTGAGCCGCCATTACGCGCCGCGTACGCCGCTGGTCGTGATCGAGCGTGGTGAGACGGCGCTGGCGATTCCCGGAAAACGTTGCGGCCTGCTCACGGAAGGGACGCGGGCCTGGCAGGCAGGCTTCGATCAGATCGTCAGCCTGGCGGAGACTGCGGACCTGCGGATCTGCGCGGCTCGGTTCTTTGCGAGCCTCCGAAGTCTGGATTCCGCCGACCTGGACGTTATCATAGCCCACAAATTCCCGGACAACGGGCTGGGTCTGGCGCTGAACGACCGGTTGCGGAGGGCGTCAGCCAGCAACTGAGCCCCGCCGCTGACAGTTGTCGGGGGTGGCGTACGAAGATCGGGCGTGGCGTTCGACGATGCTGCATGAAGACGCGGCACAGGGAAGCGGGAAGGAAGAGGACTGCGTGAAAAAGCCAGCCGCGAAGGTGTTACTGATCTGGTGTGCCTGTATTCTGAGCCTCAGCCTGCGAATCGTGCCGCTGCCTTTCGGTGAGAATTTTTCTGCGCTGGGGGCGCTGGCTCTGCTGTGCGGAGCCCTGATTCGAAATCCCGTGCGGGCGATCGCCGTGGTACTGGCCTGCCGGGCCGTGACGGATCTGTGGCTTGAGGCGAAGACCGGATACGGTTTTTACCACAGCATGGCTTTCGACTACGCGGCCTATGCCATCATCGGCGCGGTGGGACGCCTGCTGGGTTCCCGATACCGACTGGCCGCCGTCGCGGGTGGTTTTCTCGCCGGGGCGATCTTTTTCATCGTCAGCAACTTTGGCGTCTGGTTCCTTTCACCCGATCATCGCTATTCGTCGGATGTCAGCGGATTGCTGGAGTGCTTCCGACTGGCCGTTCCATTTGCGCGGGGGACATTCCAGGGAGACATCCTGTTCGCTCTGGCATTTTTCTCCGCCGCCAGCCTCGCGTTCCGTGTGGACCGTGTGAGCATCGGCGACGAAGCGTCGGCCGGGGCGAGTGCGGAGAATTGCTGACTCGCTAAGGACCTGATCTGTGGCCGAGAAACGTGACTTCGACGAATTCCTGGAAAAGTTTCACCGGCACCACGATGTGATGGTGGAGGAGCTGCACAAGGTCATCATTGGCCAGGACGCCGTCATCGATCAGATCCTGGCCGCGATTTTCACTGGTGGTCATTGCCTGCTGGTGGGTGTTCCCGGTCTGGCCAAGACGCTGGTGGTCAGCACCATCGCGAAACTGCTGGATGTCCAGTTCCGCCGCATTCAGTTCACTCCCGACCTGATGCCGTCAGACATCACGGGCACCAACGTGCTGGAGGAGACGGACACCGGACGCCGAGAATTTCGCTTCGTCGAAGGGCCGGTCTTTACCAGTATTCTGCTGGCTGACGAAATCAACCGCACCCCTCCCAAGACGCAGGCGGCGCTCCTGCAGGCCATGCAGGAACGCGAAGTCACTGTGGGGCAGACAACCTATCCGCTGCCCGAACCCTTCTTCGTAATTGCCACGCAGAACCCGATTGAACAGGAAGGCACGTACCCACTTCCCGAGGCCCAGCTTGACCGGTTCATGTTCAACATCAAGGTCGATTATCCCACACTCGATGAAGAAGAACGCATTCTGGAAGCGACGACGTCGGGTGAGAAGGTGGATGTGCGAAAGGTACTGTCGGCCCGGTCCATATTGTATCTGCAGAAACAGATCAGTCAGATTGTGGCCAGTCCGCTGATCATCAGCTATGTCGCTCGGCTGGTGCGGGCCACGCGACCGGCGGACGGGGGCTCGCCCGAGTTTGTTCGTCGGCTGGTGGACTGGGGGGCGGGTCCGCGT
Source organism: Planctomyces sp. (assembly GCA_005809115.1). Lineage (GTDB taxonomy): Bacteria > Planctomycetota > Planctomycetia > Planctomycetales > Planctomycetaceae > F1-80-MAGs062. The sequence continues at coordinate 4,304 of SYLK01000668.1, forward strand.
GCCGGTCAGTATCTGATCGCTGGCGCCAAGGCCTCCGCCGCCATGGACGGACGCCCGCATGTCACACTGAATGACGTTCGCAAAGTGGCGATCCCGGTGCTGCGTCATCGTGTCTCCACGAACTTCCAGGCCCAGGCTGAGGGGATGGCCACCGAAGACATTGTCCGGAAACTGGTCGAAACAGTTCCCGAACCGAATATTCCGCGGTACGAGAAATAGGTACCGGCCGGACTTCGGTTGCAAATCCGGCGTGCGAACGCAACGATGGACTACTGGTACAGCGGATTTCCCGGTTTCCGTGACCGCCAGTTCATTCACTGACAGGAAGGGCTCTTCTCCATGACCAGCTGGCCCATCGGCGTGTTTGCTTCCATTGATGCCGGGCTCGGTGTGCATCTTGACGTGGTGCGGGAACTGAAGGTCCCCACGATTCAGCTGCATGCGCCGCATCAGAATTCCCGGACTCCTCAGGCGGCAGCCGGATTTCTCGAGAAGTGCCGCGCGGCCGGGATTACAATTACCGCTGTCTTCGGGGGGTTCGACGGCGAGAGCTATGCCGATATCGCCACGACCGCCCGGACTGTGGGTCTGGTCCCGGAATCGACTCGGGCTGCCCGCGTGCAGGATATGAAGGAGATCAGCGATTTTACCAGACTGCTGAATTGCAGCACCGTGGCCCTCCACATCGGTTTCGTCCCCGCCGATCATTCATCCGCCAGTTACAGAGATCTTCTCCAGACGACACGCGATCTGCTGGATCATGTCGCCCGCAATGGACAGAACCTGCACCTCGAGACGGGGCAGGAATCAGCCGACCATCTGCTCCATTTCATCAGTGACGTCAGCCGCAGTAACCTGTTTATCAATTTCGATCCGGCCAACATGATCCTCTATGGGACCGGTGAACCCATCGCCGCACTCCGCAAAGTCGGGCATTTCGTTCGCAGCATTCACTGCAAGGACGCCAAATGGGCGCCTGCGGCCAGTCGAGGCACCGCCTGGGGCCAGGAAGTGCCCCTCGGTGACGGCGATGTGGGGATGGAAAATTATCTCCGCACACTGCACGAGATCGGCTATCATGGTCCGCTCACGATCGAACGAGAAATCGCGCAGGATCCGGTCCGGCAAAAAGCGGATATCGGCCACGCCGTCCGTCTGCTGGAATCCCTGCGCAGCCGGATTCTCGGCGCACCACCCGCCTGAAACAGCAGCCTCTCGCACCGGTGGCTCCGCGGCAGAACGTTCGCCGCACCACCAGACTGCCGAACACACAAATCATCACCGGAGTCACTCATGGCCCGATGTGACCAGGGATACCTGTGTGATGTCTGTGGTGCAGAAGTTGAGACGATCACCGAGAGCGATCTCTATCTGAGGTTCATGATCGGTGAAATCCAGTCGTCCCGGCTTCTGAGTACCCCCGATCGCCATATCCGCTGCAACCCGGTCACCGCCCAGTTTATCGATCACCCGGATTTCTCCCCTCCGGTCACGGTGGAAGGAGATTTCGACAGACGCCTGTTCGACCCGGCTGACATCACCCCGCGAGTTGCCCTGGTGACTCGCGGCTGGCTGCGACTGAAACAGCTCGCCGCGCTGCCCGAGCCGCTGCCGCTGGCCCAGTATCCTCTGCCGGAATTCCACCGCGCCAGTCGCTGAACCCGCCGGCTGAGGCAACGGACTTCGGACTCAGAACCCCTGACAAAACCTGCGTGGCCGCGTTGGTTTGAGAGTGGTCGAGATGCCAGGAAGAGTGACGAGGCAACACATGTCGTCGAGGAGAGATGACGCCTCAGATCGGCCGCTCTCGAAGCAACCCGGCGCGACGTTTGTGGTGACGGATCACGTCTGACGGATAACGTCTGACGGATCACGTCTGACGGTTTCTCGGCGGATCATCAGCCCGGGGAATTGTCAGTGCCATACCGAGGGACGGCAGCAGGACGAACGTGAGCTGTTTGGCAAGTCCTCTGGGAAAGACCATGCTGTCGGCACCGTGTGCGCTGAAAAATGCGCTGGCAACCGGTGTGTAGCAGATCGTTCCGGCCAGTGCGCCCAGCACGGCAAACCCGGCCACGCGCCCGAAGGATTTCGCTGACCCGCCGCTGAGCACCACGGCCAGTCCCGTTCCGAGACTGATCAGGAACCATTCGGCGGCCTGAACCGTTGAACCCAGGTACATCTCCCGAATCCCGGCGCTCGTCAGCTCGACCGGATCGTACGCGACAATTCGATATCGCTCCAGACGCCCTGCCACCTCAACTCCGGCGAAACCCGCCGCCAGCCCGCCGACTACCGCCGCGATGACCCCCACGGTCAGCCCGGTCAGCATTGCCCTGAGACTCTTCCGCGAGAGTCCCGCCGCCAGCCCGATCAGCCCGCCCACCGCCGCACCGGCCGGTCCCAGACCCAGATAAGCGTTGTTCAGCTGATGCTGTCTTGTCTTCAGTGCCTTCTCGGCGTTCGCCTCCGCGCTGAATTCGAGCGATGGCCAGATCCGTTCGGCCTCCTCCTTGAAGGCTTCCGACATATCTTCCATGGCCACCGTACCGAAGTAACTGTGGCTGAGCATGCCGCCCAGTATTCCCCCAGCCGCGGCCCCCAGTAATAACACGGCGACGGACAGCTGGTACGGTCGGGGCATGACACCTGATGACGCGGGAGCCGAAGGCGTTTCACCCGGGGATTGTGCGTGCGGCATGAACGGAACTTTCGCAGCCATGTCGGTGGGGCCTGGGAGCCGGATTCTGCCAGCTTCAGGCCGCCGGTTTCTGGTGAGTCAATCGTCCGGGACCGCTGGTGATCCCCGGACGAGGTCGGACGAGGTCAGAGACTGTAGCATGCCCGAGCGCTCACTGCGACACTTCTCGGCGACCACTGGCAGGCCGGCTGATTCTGAAACCCGGATCGGTCCGCGAACCTGTGCAGTGCCTGGTTCGCTGTTCGCGGGAGCCGATCCCGGAGGCATCCGAGCAGGAGTACAAAAAAGCGGCCCAGGGATTCCCTTGCCACACAACTGCCGCTTAGGACCGGCCAAAAAATCAGTTGAACAAACTCATGAAAACTTCGGCCGCAGGAATCCTGCACCTCGAATGCGGATTCGCTGGATCAGTTCATCAGCTGGCCGATGATTTCATGCAGAATTCTTAAGGTCAAGACGAAACATTCAGGTCCAGCCGCGTAAAGATCTTCTCTCGACCTTCCGCTGTCAGTCCCAGTTGATCCGACTGAACAGATTCGCCAGCTTTTCCGCTCGCCCGGCATTCCACTGACCGATGAACTGGATTCGCCCCTGCAGATGGCTGCGAAAGTCGGCGTGGCCACCGGTATTCTGACTGGCCGGTCCGTGAAGTGCCGCCAGGTGCAGGATGGCTTTCAGCCGATCAAATTCGTCCCGGCGGGTCTGCAGTCTTTGATTGAGTACCAGGCCCACGGCTTCCTGGCGAGTACTGCTGTTCATGACGCGCGTCTTTCGATGATTGACGGCGAATCCTTCCTCGAGAGCGATCGCGGCAGCGTAAATCCGGAATCGGTCAACACGCCGACCGAATTCCCGGTCACCCGAAAACAGCAGTCGAGTAGCCCGGGGGAATTGCACCCCCAGGCCCTCACGGAACCGGACGGGAACCTCTCGGCTCATCCGGCTCTTATTGTCCGGCCGCGATACGGCTTTGCTTCTGTCATGAACTCCTCCTTTGCAGTTGGTTCAATCCA
>SYLK01000669.1 GCA_005809115.1 Planctomyces sp.
AAGGACGCGATCCGTCCAGACACTGCAGCTGCGGCAGCGGAATATAGAACTTCCGATATCTTCGCCCGTCGGAGTAGGGAAAACCGGCTGCGTCGGGCACCAGCACAGTCACACGTTTGGTAATCCGATTCACAACGCCTTCGAATCGCCGCCCCTCAAATTCAAACGCCACCCGTGAACCCCGTCGAATTCCGTGCTGTTGTCGCGCGACCTGACTGGTTGTCACCAGGTCATGCGTGTGCGCCCGATGACCAAACAGTCGCCGCGCGATCGACTGAAATCGCCGGGCGCGACAGCTGGAATTCCGCCACACCAGCTGCTCACTCAGATGAATTATCTCGTGCTCCACGATTCTCTGCATGGCCTGCAGCCGATCGCGGCATTCCAGCCCCGTCACCGTGACAGCGCGACTGTCGTCGCGAAACGTCTGAAACAACAAGTGCGACGAAACGGCGATCTCAAATTCCTCGGACGTCTCCCCCGTCCGTCGGCTTCGTGTGATCCTCCAGGCCGTCCTTCCGCCGGCCTTCGTCATGCGGGCAGACAGTATGAAGTCCAGTTTCCGACCAGCGAGGGCAGTCGCACAGCTCCGGTCCATCACTCGCCGATCATATGCTTCGAACATGCAGCGGAGATCATCCGGATGGAACGCCGTGAAATTGGCCTCACTCCTCATGCTGCGCGAGCTTCGCAGCACTTCGGCCTGGATCTCGTCGAAGTTCCGCTGCTGCTGCTCGGGGGAAATTTCCACATTCAGGAGGATTTCACGGAGTCGTGAGGACATCGTCGGACGCTGCCACAGAATTTAAGGGAACTGGCGATATTCAGAACAACTCCGGCAGCGGTCGTCCATTCTCTTCCAGAATGAACCGCGGCCGATTTCGCTCGTCCGTGTACATGGAATCCAGCGGAACACCCATATGCCGATAGACGGTCGCCGCCAGATCCGCCGGAGTCACCGGCCGGTCGAGGATCTCACCCCCATCACTGGTGCTGGCCCCGATCAGCTGTCCGTGCCTGAGGCCACCTCCGGCAAGGCACAGTGACATGACCACGGGCCAGTGATTGCGACCGTCGGTGCTGTCCTGAGTCCCCATCATCGGCGTTCGACCGAACTCGCCCATCGCGATGACCAGCACCTGACTGAGCAGACCGCGCTCCTCAAGATCACTCACCAGTGTCGTCAGCAGGTGGTCGAACAGCGGAAGCAGCGGGCCAAGCCCCTTTGAGATGCCGCCATAGGGCGGGATATTGTCACCGTGTGTGTCCCAGGTACCGGAGGCCGTGTGATAGCTCAGGTCGATTGTGACAAATCCGACTCCGGCCTCGACCAGGCGTCGGGCCAGCAGGGCCTGCTGACACCACAGATGCGAACCGTATCGCGCGCGGGACTCGGGTGATTCACGCGACAAGTCGAATGCCTGCCGCGCGCGCCCGCCCAGCACCATCTCGAACGCGCGCCGGCCGTAGTCGTCCAGCGCATCCATCGTCCCCGACTGATCAAGACCCCGACGCAGCCGATCCAGGTCCTCCACCAGCAGTCGCCGATTCAGCAGCCGATCCTGGTTCAGGCCGGAGGGCAGCTGAAAGATATCAGCGCCGGAATTGCGCCCGAGAGATCGGCCCACCGAATCGAGTTCGGGAAGAATCGATGCCCGGTTACCCTCGAACGGGTCGCTCGCCCTCCCCAGCCACCCACCCCATGCAACATGGCTGCGGCTCTTCTGAAACACAACGTAAGGCGGCACGCCGACATCCCGCCTGTCACGAAACCGGCCGATCACGGAACCCATCGCAGGGTAACGATCACCGGAAGGATTCACCCGGGGCTCCGCGTCGCGATTCCCGGTCTGCATCACCTGATTCGGTTCATGATTGCTGCCGCGACAGTCAACCGATCGGATCAGCGTGAACCGATCCATCATGGCGGCCTGCAGAGGCAGATGTTCACACACCGAAATCCCGGGAACAGCCGTGTCGATGGTTCCGAACGGTCCGCGGTTGATCGCGGGCCGAGTGGGCTTCGGATCCCACGTATCGATGTGGCTGGGGCCGCCGGTCATCCAGAGAAGTATCACGCTCCGGTTTCCGACCGGTCGGCCGGCTCGCGCAGACTGCTCCCGGGCCTGCAGCAGCCGAGGGACGGACAGGCCGGACATCCCGGCCAGGCTCGCCTTCAGCAGATTCCGGCGACTGCGAACAACCAGCCCCTCCTGCGCCCGCGGTAACATCCACGAGAACGCGTGAGATCCGTGAAATGCGGCGGGCTGATCAGCAGATTCATGTGGCATCAGATCGGGCTCCGCCAGGACCCTGCAGCATCCGATCAGACTCGAACCTGCGGCGTCCCGCTTGACAATATGAGACAGGATCAACGGTACCAATGGTACAAGATCTGAGATTCACGGGCGGTCCGGAGTTCAGAACGTCAGACAAACTCGCGACACAAGGATACTCTCTATCCATCGGAAACATCAGGGCAAAAGCCGCTGCCTGAGATTCACCCGGTGTTTTGCGGAATTCTGTCAGATTTGACCTGCAATTCCAGGAATCATGTGTTAGAATCGTGGAATCCAGTGTCGCCCGCCCGTGTGCAGGCTGAAGACCGAACATGTTCGGTCGAAACGGATTTCATGCGTTGGGTGGTGTCGCGACGGGATTCCTTGTCTCCGAAAGCCGGAATTCTGGAAACGTGGCGGGTTGATCGCTGTCGTGCAGCCAGAGTTTTCATCTCAATTCAAAGCAGCCTACTCCTGACAACGCATCTTTTCGGATTCAACCCTCATTTGACCATGCACCGGCGGCTGTCCGGCTGGAATGACGGTGTCGCCGCCGATGTGCCGCGCCGAAAAATCCACGCATCAGCCTTGTGCCGCGTGGCCAGCAGGGAGTCATCAGGGTCCGAGTGACTGTGGCGTCCTGCGCATGGGTGCGGACCACAGCATGTCAGAGAATTTTCAAGCGTGATGTTTCAACCTGCTCAATTGCCTCCGAATGCTTCCTGGGAAGAGCTTCTTCTCTCAGTCAAGAGTACTTTGCAATGCGGCTGAGTTGAGTTTTGTTCCGTAGGACTCCTTGTGGGAGAATCGAAGTGATGAAGTTGTATGTGGGAAATCTGCCGTACCAGTGCACTGAGCAGGATCTGCGAGGCGCATTTTCCAAGTACGGTGAAGTCGCCTCCGTGTCGGTCATTACAGACCGCGACACGGGCCGCTCGAAGGGATTCGCGTTCGTCGAAATGGCAACTCGTGAATCGGCACAGCAGGCGATCAGTGGTCTGCATGAGTCGGAGCTTGACGGTCGTCGGATCACGGTCAACGAGGCGCGTCCTCGTGAAGAACGTCCCCGCCGCGGTGGCGGCGGTGGCGGGGGCGGTGGCGGTGGCGGTGGCGGCGGACGTGGTGGCAGCGGCGGAGGTCGCGACCGTCGCTGGTAGTTTCCGACCGGAATTGGTCGGACAATGACAACCAGAGCCGTCCATCGGCAAGGATTCTCAGGACCGCGGTGCCTCAGGCAGCGCGGTCCTGCTGTTTCCAAACGGAACAGGTCGGACCAGTCTGAATGACGCGTTCATGCGGAAATTCGATCCGCCGCCCAATCTGATCCGCCACGGAATCATCACCGGCGGCAATCAACGCGGCAATACCGTCCAGTCGGTCCATCTCCGCCTGAAGCAGCCGGGCGTATTCGGCGAACTGCTCGCGCGGAAGATCGGGAGGCACTTCGACCGGTCGCCCCGCGATCAGGAAAACTCGGGAAAACGGCTGGGGAATCAGCAGGTCGGTCCAGTCGCCACGGAGCGACCAGCAGCGGTTACCCGTGATCGCCGTCGGGACGATGGGGCGCCCGGACCGCGATGAAATGTAGATGATGCCCTCTTTCATTGTTCGACGCGGCCCGCGGGGGCCGTCCGGCGTCATCGCCAGATGCAGGTGCGGCAGAGCCAGCAGCTGAGCAACGGCTTCCGCACCGCCACGACTCTGCGATCCCCGGACTGGCTGAATTCCCGCCAGCCGGGCGGCATCGGCAAGGTATCCACCATCGCGATGCTGACTGATCAGGCCAGACAGGTTCCAGGTCTTCAGCGAAAACACGGCCACCGCGATACCGTCATGCCACATACAGAAGGCATACCGCCGCAGCCCTTGCGGACGAACGTACGGACTGGCCTCCTCCAGCACACGCCGGTGATCAACCCGGACCGTCAGAAACAACAGACGCAGAACCAGGCTGGCAACGATCGCCAGCAACAGATTGATGGTGCGATTTCGGATTTTCATGGGCAGACTGACTGGCTTATCCGACAGAAACACAAACGCCTGCGGTGAGCCCTGAAGGACTTTCGATACGCTCGGACACATCATCCCATGACATGTCCCGGCCGCGGGGAGTCTATGAAATTCGGCGAGAAAGGTTGAGACCGATTTTCGGAGACGTCAAAATGCTGCCAACATCGACGAATGTGCAGAATCAGCCATTTTTTTGGCATCCACTGCTGCGGAATGAGACAGTCGAGCCTCCATCACGTCGGCTTTTCGGGCCGTGCCGGTGCACAATCCCGGCCGGTACCGGTGCACAATTCCGCCGGTACCAGCGAGGATGTCTGACCCGTCGGGAATACGAAATCCGACCGAATCGTTTCGCTGAAATCAGAAATCACCTTCGAACAACTATTGCATTGGCTGCCGGAGCGAGTATTCTGCAGCGACCTTTCTGGATCCTTTCCTGCAAAATTCTGCCGTGTCAGGCGATACCGGCATGATCATTGCACCTGTTCCAGCGGGCCGAACGCGTGGCGGTGAGTTCTGATCTGAAGGGCCGCCGGCGGCTGGGTTTCCGTAGTGATAAATTCGTCCCGGACTGACCTTGAGTCGACACGGGGCGGTTTTTCATCCTGTCCGGGGGATACCGGACAATGCTCGCACATTCCATAGGGAGATGTCTTGTCCGTTCTCCTGTGCCTTTCCATCTGCGAGCAATTTCATGAAACGGCTTCGTCGGTGTCACACGGACGGAGCCGTTTCTGTTTGCGCTTCCAGTTCCGACACCCTTTCCCGGGCGCACCCTTTCCCGGGCGCACCCTTTCCCGGGGCGCACCCTTTCCCGGGCGGCAGACCAATCGCAGCGGGAACCCGCAGACTGAAGCAATCACTGCACTGCGCGGTGCCACAGATCATCGAGTGTCCGGCCCGTGCGACGATTTCCGGAAGATTCCCCGCAGATTGGGATGCACTGAGGTTTTGCACTTGCGTCGGGGACAGATTAGACTGACGCGTATGAGCGCCTGAGATGCAGACGATTGTCCCGAAAATCCGCCGGGGTCTCGCTCAGGTACTATCACCCCCCGAATGCCGTCCCCGGATGCCCCGGGCCAGCGACAGGATGTTCCGGGACCGGGCAGGAGCAGGAATCAGTATGAACCGAGAGTCCTCGCGTCGCGGTTTTCTTCGTCGTACCGGACTGGCCGGGCTGGCCACAGCCTGCGCGCCGTACTGGTTTTCGCCGTCTTCGCTGGCGGCACCATTCCGCAGTGCGAATGATCGACCAGTATTGGGATGTATTGGCACAGGAGACCGCTGGAATGCTGTGGGGCCGAATGCCATGGCGTTCAGCAACTGCCCGGCAGTGTGTGATGTGGACAGCAGCAACGTTGAAAAGGCCAAAGCCAAAGCACTGGAGCTGAACGCCAAAGCCGGCAGCAGCGGTGAAGTCGCAACATTCGAAGACTATCGGCATGTGCTGGACCGTAAGGATATCGATGTCGTCACCATTGTCACTCCGGATCACTGGCATTCGAAAATCGCGATCGAAGCTCTGCGGGCTGGCAAAGACGTCTACTGTGAAAAACCACTCACGCTGACGATTGAGGAAGGCAAGCAGATCCGACGTGTGCTGGAAGAGACGGGTCGCGTATTCCAGGTCGGAACTCAGCAGCGCAGCGAAATGGAACTGCGGTTTCTGCACGCAGTGGCTCTGGTCCGTGAAGGCCGGATTGGCGAACTCAGAACTGTGACCGTCGCGATTGGTGGCGCCCCCTCCAGCGGCCCGATTCCGGTGGCGGAGGTTCCCCAGGGCCTGAACTGGGACATGTGGCTCGGTCAGGCACCGTATACCGAATACCGCTTTCGGGACACTGGCACTCACTACGGGAATTCTCGCTGCCACTATGAATTCCGCTGGTGGTACGAATATTCTGGCGGAAAAATGACGGACTGGGGTGCACACCACGTCGATATCGCCGCGTGGGCCTTCAATCTCGAAAACACCGGACCAGTCAAGGTGGAACCCGTGATGGCCAAGCATCCGGTCCCGCTCGAAAAGGGCATGCCGACGGACAACAGTCAGTACAACACGGCCACGGAGTTTCATGTCACAGCCACATTTGCGAACGGTGCGCTCCTGCATATTCGCGACAACGCACCGGACCTGGGCTTTGACAACGGATTGATGCTGGAAGGGTCCGATGGTCGGCTGTTTGTCAACCGGGGTAAACTCACCGGAGCTGCTGTCGACAGCCTGAAGCAAAATCCGCTGAAGGAAGAGACTCTCCGCACACTCTACAAGGGCAAACAGCCCGGGAATCACATGCGGAACTTCTTCGAGTGCATGGTGGACCGCACGCAGCCCATCAGCGACGTGCATACCCATCATCGCGCCATGACGGTCTGTCATCTGGCAAATATCGCGATTCGCCTCAACCGTACCCTGAACTGGGATCCGGAAACCGAACAGATCACGGGTGACCCGGAGGCGGCCCTCTGGCAGGCTCGTGAGCAGCGCAAAGGCTTTGAAATTCAGGCGTGACGCGGTTCGCACCTCCCGTCAGAACGACCGCGTCGCAGCCTGAGCAGCCAGGTACCCTCATGAGCTTCGGAATCCCGGACGATATTCCCCTGCCTTGTCATTGGCCGGGACTGACGACAGCGGTTGACGTTTACGACCTGCCGCACCTGTTCGACACGGTGAGCAGCGAACGCGTTGTGGAACTGTCGCGACTGGGCGGTCAACCCGGGTTTTCCGGCATCGACAGCGTCCGCAAATCGACCGGTGTCTCGCTGCGACGCCTGCTGTCCAGGGGTCTCGGACCGGTGGACCTTGCCATGGCACTCTGTCGGCGACTGCAGGACGTCAGCGGAGTTGCCCTGCCCGATTTCCACAGCGTGCTGCTGTGCCATTCTCATACCGATCCTGAACAGTGTCAGCGAATCGCCGCGGAGCTGGAAGAGCGGCTGGGGCTGTCACCGCGCACTGTTGTCCCGTTCAACCACGGCTGCAGCGGATTTCTCAAACTCCTGCAGGAAGGGACGCAGAGACTCCAGACCGCGACGTCCGATGCGGAAATCGCGCTGATCTCGGTGGAGACACCCGAATCCTGGCACGATGCCGCTGATCGGCTGTTCTGCGGCATCGTTTCCTGCGGTGCCACGGCAGCGGTGCTGAGTCAGAATCGCGGTCTTCCCATCACCGCCGTGGCGACGGAGGATTTCAGAATCCCGGCTGAGCAGCGAGTCAACTCGGCCCCCCTGTTCCACCGGGAGACTTCGGAAGTATTTACCTTCCGTGGTGAAACCGCCTGGCGGACGGTGATGCGAATGAATCCGGAACCGGTCTTTGTCAACGGGATTGAGCTGATGCTGAGCAGTCTGCGTTCAGCCCTGGCAGAAATCGATTTACAGCCCGGCCAGAGAATCATCGCTGTGCCGCACCAGCCCAGTGCAAAATTGCTGCGGGCGCTGGTCGCAGCCGCGCGATCCGAGTTCCCCCAGGTGGAATTTCTGAATAACCTCGATCAATACGGCAATACGATCTCGTCGTCGATTCCCACGATCCTGTCACGCCTGCCGGAAGTCCTGGCTGCGACCGAGTGCCCGCCACTGCGAAATGAGGACCACCTGATCCTTCTGTCCGCCGGGATCTGCATGCACGACATCTCGGATCAGATGACCGCAGGCTACGCCTGCCTCAGGTGGACCTGCGGCGCCTTGAATTCCCGCCGAACTCTGCTGCCGGATCGCCAGCTGCAGACCACCCACACGCCTTAGCCGGCCCAATGATCAGTCGCATGATTTCGCAGTCCGCCTGG
>SYLK01000670.1 GCA_005809115.1 Planctomyces sp.
GAACAACTCATCGATCCGTCAGAGATGAGCCACCCGTCTTCACCGCTTCCTTTCCCCGATCCATTTTTTTAAAACCGACATTTCGGTCGCGCTACCGGTATGCGCTTTTGGTAAAATCATCATTCACACATAGCAGCTCTCCCCTGTACTCGGGGGAGAGGGCCAGGGTGAGGGGGGCCCTCGCGTCGCGTGATTGCCGGGCGCTGCCGTGTATTCCCAGTCGCTCTGGCCCCCACTCATCCGGCCTGCGGCCACCTTATCCCCCCAGGGGGGGCGAAGGATTGCGCGAGTGCCAACGAAAGCCACGGAGTCCCACGCGATCGACTGGAGCAAACGAATGACACGACTGGCGCATACGGATTACCCGATTCATGATCTTCTGCGGCAGCGCTGGAGTCCACGAGCTTTTGCCGACAGATTGCCGGATTCAGCGACGGTGCTGCGTCTGCTGGAGGCTGCCCGGTGGGCGCCGTCGTCCTTCAACGACCAGCCCTGGGCGTTTTTGACAGCGCGGCGTGACCAGCCCACCGAGTTCGCTCTGCTGCTGGACACTCTGATTGAATTCAACCGCAGCTGGGCGCAGACTGCAGCGGTGCTGGCCGTGACTGTAGCCCGGTCGGCGTTTGCTCACAATGGTCAGCCCAACCGGCATGCGTGGCACGACATCGGACTGGCGGTGTCACAGCTGACACTGCAGGCAACCGCGGAAGGCCTGTTCGTGCACCAGATGGCGGGGATTCTGCCCGATCGGGCGCGCGAGCTGCTGCTCATTCCGCCGGGCTGGGAGCCGGTGTCCGCACTGGCCATCGGATATCCCGGTGATCCGAATGGTCTGCCCGAAGGCCTGCGGCAGCGTGAACTCGCTCCCTCGATCCGAAAGCCACTCTCAGAATTTGTGTTTACCGGGACCTGGGGGCAGCCCCATTGAATACCCGGGGGCCCTGTAACACATGGACCAATGACAATCATGACAGAGATGACCCGCGACGAACCTCTCGTGCCTGCCTGCCCGCCGTCGCGCTGGTGGCAGAATGAAGACTGGCTGGCAGTGATTGCGGCTGTGCCACTGATCGTCAGCGTCGTGGCGGGATGGAAAGTGCGGCTGCCGGTTCTTGCCTGGCGCAGTGTGGCGGATGCCGGCAAGGCGTTGACTGCAGACAACCTGACGGCCATCCTGAGTGCGAGTACCGTGATTCTGCTGGTCGCGAGTGTCTCACTGGCCGCGTCGCTGGGCCGGCGCATCACAGCATTTCTGGGCGGCGCCACGGTCATCCTGATCCTGGCATGGCTGGCTCAGTTTGCGGCGGCCCATGGTGTCGTCAGGGCCTGGGGACTGGAATACGTCATTTTTGCGCTGAGCCTGGGGCTCCTGTGGAGTCATCTGCTGCCAGTGCCGGCCTGGCTGCTGGCCGGTATTCGTACCGAATTCTTCATCAAGATCGGAATTGTCATTCTGGGATCGAGCGTGCTGTTCACAGAGTTGCTGAAGGCCGGTCTGCCGGGCCTGATTCAGGCGATTCTGGTCATTCCGGTCATCTGGCAGGTCACGTTCCGCCTTGCGCGATGGCTGAACGTGGACGACGAGTTTGCCGTGATGCTGTCAACCGCCGTGTCGATCTGCGGAGTGTCCGCGGCCATCGCGGCCTGCGGTGCCATTCAGGGAGACAGAAAGAAGCTGTCTTACACCACGTCGATCGTGCTGCTCTGCGCGGTGCCGATGATGATCGCGATGCCCTGGTGTGTGAAGGCGATGGGGCTCAGCGAACCGGTCGGTGGAGCATGGCTGGGAGGTACGCTGGACACCAGCGGGTCGGTCCTGGCGGCGACGGAAATGGTGGGCGAGACGGCCTCGAAGACGGGAACCGTGGTCAAGCTGTCGCAGAATGTCCTGATCGGTGTGGCCGCCTTCATCATTTCTGTCTGGTGGTCGATCCGCGAACGCGGCCGGAATCCCGACGCACCCCGCCCGACCGCCGGTGTGATCTGGGAACGGTTCCCGAAATTCGTGCTGGGATTCATGGCGGCGTCGATCGCATTTTCCTGTCTGCTGACACCGGAGGCTGCGAAGGCATGCGATAAGCCGCTGAAGGGACTGCGGGAAATCTGCTTCGCGGCTGCCTTTGTGTGCATCGGGCTGGAAACGCGATTCGGCGATCTGTTCAGGCTTGGCGGAGGACGTCCGGCACTGGCGTTTCTGGGCGGTCAGCTGGCAAATATCGTGTGGACCCTGCTGCTGGCATGGCTGCTGTTCGGCGTCCTGGCTTCCTGAGCGCTCGACTCCACGGGCCGGGGACTGGCTCATTTTCCCGCAAAAGACGAACAGGGTGTGGGTGGCCGACTATGACCCGATCCAGACAGACCCCGGGAAAATGTGCCTGTCCCCCACTTTGCCGGTGAACGGTTACCCGCCGCTTCACCGGATTCAGCGGATCACCGGTAAAACGGCTGATGTGTGATCCAGTGTGGCCCCCAGGCCGGCTCGGGCTGTCCGGATTCGAGTGCACCCAGGTCCGGCGCACGTCCGACGTAACCGTCGTTGACCGTCGGGATCGGCACGCCCGCGTCGACAGCGCGCCCGGACGGGCTGAGCCGAAAGTTCAGATCCATGGCATGGTACACGGCATGCCGCCGAGTCGGGTCGGGAGGACTCAGTCGCTCAAACACGTCAAAGTCCACCTCGATCCCATGCTGTTCCTGCCCGGTCGCGGTGCGAAACTCGTCCAGCGTCGCGAAGGTTCTCCAGTCGCCGGCGGCGGGCTCATACAGTCGCTGTCCGGGCTTCGGCCCCAGCCAGCGATACTGCTGTGCCACTCCGCGATTCGGCCGAAAACCGTTGTAGTCACTGCTGTAAGAATCCGTGGCATTGGCCCAGGTCATGATGCCACGATCCGGCGTATCCCGGCCCAGAAAGAGGTTATTCCGAAAGTGCATATTGGTCGACGGGTCGTCGATGATCTGCTCACCGATGATCGTGTTGTGGTAGACCAGCAGCCCGGCGGGTTTGGCCGAGAACTTGAACGCCACACCGGATGGGACGTGGTACAGCAGGTTGCCGATGAAATAAACTGGTCCCCCGAAGATCGGCTGGGCCGTGTATCCGCCATGCGCGGCATTGACTCCGCGGTTGTGCATCACACGGATGTTGTGGACACCGCCATCCGTTTCGATGAAGTCGTCGTTGAACATGTGCAGGTCGTTGTGGCAGATGTCGATCGACGATGCGCGCTGATCCGGGTCTTCCGGCGGCGTTCCGTATGTCGAAATACCGATTCCGTCATGGAAATAGGCGATGGCATTGTGCGCAATGACGTGGCCCGGTCCGTAGACTTTGATCGCGTAGTAGCTGGTCAGCTCATGCGATCCATAAGGTCCGGCACTGACCCACAGCGGACCCGTCCACCCGATGAGTCGGAATCGATCGTCCCGGCCCAGAAACAGATTGTGTGCAATGTAAAAGTCACTCGACCCGGCGTATTCGGTCCAGACTCCAAACCCCACATTCTCGAACCGGCAGTTCTTCACCGTCAGTGCGACAGCGCCCAGCACGTCCTTCTGGCCGGCAAAGATCGCCACATCGGTGTTGCGAAACGTCAGTCCCTCGAAGAGATGGTGGTGTGACGCCATGACATCGAACAGCCGATGGTTTCCGGCACCATCAAAGACCACTTCACCGTCACCCGCCGCCCGAATCGTGATCGGTTTCTCGGGAGTGCCTTTCAAGGTCAGTGACACCGTTCCGTCAAACGGCGTCATCTGCGGATCGACGTAATTCAGTCGTTCCGGCCTGTAGAGCCCGGCATGCATCAGAATGGTGTCTCCCGGCTGAACAGGACGCTCCCGGACGACGCTCCAGTCTCCCAGCCCGGCCCCGTAATAGGCCTGCATCAGGGACGTGAATGCGGGTTCTTCCTTCGGTCCTTCGTGATCCACGGCGTAGACATGCAGCACGCGACCATCGCGGGCGGGCTGCGGTTCCGTGCGAGTTCTCACCCCCACAGTCTGCGTGGCTTCGCCGGAAGTGCCGTCGGGGTCAGACAGCTGAAACCGACATTCGTATTCCGTACCGGATTTCAGATTCAGGATACTTCCCGCGAACCCCTCGGGAACGGTGTAATCCAGGTGTTCTCGGCGTCGGTACACGTTTTCGCCACCGATCCGGACCAGCGGCAGGGCGGTACGCCACGCCGTCTCATCCACCTGTCGAAACTGAACCGTGACCGTGGCATTGCGATTCGCATCGCCCTCGATCGACCATTCAAAGCCCAGATTCCACAGTGTGGGATGTTCGACCACAAAACGACCGGCGACTGTGTCGTTCCGAGGTGTGACAGCGGCCGCCGCCAGAAGCGGCAGCACCAGAAACCAGCCATTCATCGCGAAGCCTCCCGATCTGTCTGTGTGACTCCTCCCGTTCCCGCCACAGCATACTCGCCGCGGCTGTCGCAGCGAAGGGACCGCTCCGCATTCGTCTCCGCGGGGATTCACGGCACTTGCCGGGGACTGGCTCATTTTCCGGTCGTATTTGTTCACCGGCACTTTAAGGCCCTGATGCGGCTCGTGCGTGTTCGGAAAGCGGCGAAGCCGCGACGACACGCCGCCGGGCTGCGGGCGAAGCCCGTGTTCAGGTTGTGGTCTCCGCGTACGACGGACTTCCAGTCCGTCGCCGGAAGTCGGCACCGACGGACTGGAAGTCCGTCGTACTCTGAAAATCCATGTTGACAGAGCACCAGCCGGCGCCGGCAATTCCGCGGCCGCCATCTGCGCCTGACGCATTGCCGATTCACTCGCGCCGCCTCTTCTTTCTGCGCTTCTTCATTGCGGAGTCCGCATTCGCGCGAAAAGGCTTCTTTGCCGCCTTCGCAAACTCGGGGGAAATCTCAGCAATGTCGCAGCGGCGAAGATCGAGTGTCACCAGTTCGCCGGCAGGAGACTCCACCAGCACGAACGGAATACAGACGCTGCGGACTTTCATCGGAACGCCGCTCGTGCAGGGAATGTACGGAAACCTCACGGGGCGCTCGGGCGGCAACGCGCTCGTGTCGGCGTTCCAGAAGAACGA
>SYLK01000671.1 GCA_005809115.1 Planctomyces sp.
GGAAGAAAAAAACGGGGAAAAAGGAATTTGGTCAACGGCCGACACTGTCTTCCGGGGCATCTATCATACAGGTCGGTAACACACAAGTGCTTTTCCTGAAACACTTTATAGCACATATCACCGGGATTTTGTTGTTATAGGCTCCCGCCCGGCGGGTTATGATGGCGCACAATTGCTTGGCACCGGGCAATCGGTGATCTGGTCGTCGACGCCGCATTTTGACCGCGCTATGCATCCTGAACCCCTGAAGTCCTGTGCCGATCCTGCCGCGCGGTTTCAGCGATGGGGATGCGCAGCGTTCTGTCTGCTGCTGCTGGTGTTTGTACCGTTGTTTGTCCGGATGCCGCTGACGTCTGACACAGTGCTGTACGACCTTCAGGCACGCACTGTGCTGAGTGGGGGCGTACTGTATCGGGACATTCTTGAGCCAAATCTTCCCGGCGTGGTCTGGGTCCATCTGCTGGTGAGGTCGCTGGTCGGCTGGTCATCTGAAGCCATGCGACTGGTGGATCTTCTGATCGTGGGCAGCGCCCTGGGAGTACTGGCAGGGCTGGCAGGATGGATGCATCGCCGGCCGCAACACCCTGCTGTGTCGTCGGAACCGTCGGGCGATTTCGCCAGCGGGATCTGCCTGATTCCCGGAGTCTGGCTGCTGATGATGATGGCCACGTTCTATCTGTCGCGGAATGAATGGTGCCACTGTCAGCGTGACATCTGGATGCTGCTGCCGGTCAGTCTGGCGATGCTGCTGCGTGTGCAGCGGTACGGCAGGCACGGGCGATCGGGGGACATGCTGAGGTGCCTGGCGGAAGGACTGTGCTGGGGGGCGGCGTTCTGGATCAAGCCGCACGTGGCCGTCCCGGCGGCCTTTGTCATGCTGACAGACCTGTGGCTGGCAGAAAATCGCCGGGAAGAGCTGCGGCGCATTCTGCTGGTGATTCCGGGCGGTCTGCTGGCCGCGGTTCCCGGAATTCTGTGGCTGGTCGGATCCGGTGGCTGGTCCGATTTTCTGGAGATGCAGCTGAACTGGAATCCGGAGTACCTGCGTGCGGGGGCTGAACGCAGGAGTCTGCTGCGCATCTGGTACATGGTCCGGCGATTTCATCCCTGGTGGCTGGTGGACTGGGCGGGACTGACGGCGGCGCTGCTGGTCTTTCTGCAGGTTGTCCGACTGCGCGCTGGCGGGAACCGGATATCTGACGCCGAGCGATGGTCGCTGTCGCTGGCAGCTCTGGCCGTCAGCTGGTTTCTGCAGGCCCTGCTGCTGCAGCATGCGATGGACTATATTCAGGTTGCGCCGATCCTGCTGATGCTGACGTTTCTGAGTTCGCTCCGCGTCCGAGTTCCGGCACTGCGGTGCCGAATCATGATCTGTGCGGCGGCTGGCTGGGGACTGCTGGCTGCGCCTCAGCTGACATCGGAGCGATTGCGCTGGTGGCCGGAATGCGTGGGAGGCGGAGGCAGCCCCGAGATGCGTTCCGCCCTGGCGTGTGGTCGATTTCCGGACTGGTCCGGCATTGATCACGTGGTCACATTCCTGAGAAACGAGCACGTCGGTCCAGGTGACGTAACCTGTTTCAGCGTGCACAGCATTCACGTGTATGCAGCCCTGAACCTCCTGCCTTCAACGCGTTACGTCGGGGTGGCGGCGCTGCAGCAGCTGTTCTGGTCACGTCGGCAGGAGATCGAATCGACGGTCATCGGCTGCGGCCATCGATTCGTGGTAACGGATAACGACGAAGTTCCACCGGAGCCGGGATGTTTTCCCTGGACACTGCCCGTTGTCTGCGAATCCGGAAGTCTGCGGGTGCATGCCGTGCGTTGAATTACCGGGCCGGGCCTGGGTTTACCGGACTCGAGTTCGCCGGATTCGAGTTCGTCGGACTCGGGCTGGCGGAAGTCTGGCCGGCCGGTGGCGCTTTGAGCAGAAATTCGACCAGGTCTGCCATTTCCTGAGGACTGATGCGTTGTTCGAAGCCTGCTGGCATCAGGGACTGCCCCGTGGTAGTAATCTCGGAGATCTGTGATCGCAGCAGCTGAGTCTCGGTTCCAGTGGCGAGCCGCACAGTCAGCTGGTGCGGAGTTTCGCTGGTGATCAGGCCCGTGAGAATCTGTCCGTCATCCGTCACCACGATCTGAGCCACAAAGTTGGGGGCAACTTCCCGATTCGGATCAAGGATGTGCAGCAGGACTTCATCCGGTGAGCGGTGGCGGATGGTAGCAAGGTCCGGACCGAGGGCCTGTCCGGCGTTTCCGGCGCGATGACAGGAACGGCATTCGCGGAGATAGACCGCTTCTCCGCGAAGAAGATCTGTTCGGAGTTCTGGCAGAGCGGCACGATACCGTGACACGACTTCCTGTCTGGTCCCCAGAGACTCGGTGAAGATGCGGATCGCACGGGCTTTTACATCCTCGCTGGCACTCCGCAGCAGCAGATTTCTGCGAAGGTGAGGGATTTCAAAGACCGGAACAATGCCGGCTTCGACAGCTGCAAGGAGTGGTTCGTGCCACTCCGGTCGTGACAACAGTGTTTCGCTGGCTTCCACTCGGGCAGCTGGTCGCAAACCCTGCCAGGCGTCCAGCAGTATCTGCGCCGTTTCATTCTGGCGATGCCCGGCCAGAACTCGGACTGCCTGCAGCTGCTGGCCGGCTGAGCGGTCTGCGGCCAGCCGGGGGATCAGCAGGTCGCGGGCCGTGTCCCACGGCACGAACGACAGCAGCTCGGCACTCGCAGACACATCGGCATTCGCAGAAACATCGGCATTCGGCGGATGTTCGGCCGGATCGGTCGCTGCGGGAATGTCATCGGACGAAAACTCGTCTGCCGCCGCCTGAATCACCTTCAGCATCTCCCGAGCCCCCGCTGCATGACGGTGAGCCGACAGGAATTCGTGCAGCGAGGCACCTCTGCGTTTCAGGCCCAGTCCCAGACCCATCGTCAATTGCCCCACACCCTGGTGGTGCCTGGACGCCTGCGCATGTGCTGCAACGGCCTGCAGCAGTGACGAAAGGTCGTTCTGGTCACCTCGGGCACCGACGACAAACGCCAGATCGCGCAGCATCTGCATGTTCGCTGAGTCGGTCTGTGCGGAGAGGTGGAACAGCCGTTCGACTACCGCTGTCGCACAGGATGCGGCAGAACTCAGAACGGCGGCGCGCACAACAGGATCATCACCGCCCCGCAGCGCGATCTCGGCCAGTGCGTCGACAGCCGCCCGGGGATCGTCGGCGGCGGAAATCAGTTCACCCAGAGAGAACGCAGTCTGCAGGCGTACTCCGGGGTCAGCATCAGCGGAGCATTTTACGACCGCCGCAGCCAGACTCAGATCCGCTGACAGCCTGGTTTCCGCCAGCAGCACAGCCTGAGTACGCACCTCCGGGTGAGGGTCGCTCAGCGCTGCCATGAGATCATCGGACGTCAGAGCACCGAGGCCCTGCAGCGACCAGAGCGCCAGCAGTCGGCTGACCGCCGGAATGTCGGGAACTGCCGGGAGGACTTCTGCTGCGGCCTCTGCGTCCGTTGCTGCAGCATCGGCTCGCTCTGGGGGTGACTGCTCGGGTGACGTGGCCCCGTCTGCGTTCAGAGAGGTTCGGGATCTGAGCAATCTCTGCAGTGGCGGAACGGCTGCGAGATCCTGACGTTCAAACAGCAGGCGATGAGCGGTATCGCGGTACCAGCCGGCGCCGTGTGACAGGTAACCCACAAGTTCAGCGGGTGCCGCAGTGCTGAGGCGTGGAGGTGGCGGCGGAGCAAATCCGACCGGCTGCAGGCTGTAGATCCGACCTCGGTCACGTCCGCTTTCCAGGTCCAGCTGACTCCGGATATCGTCGGGAATCGACCAGGGATGTTCGATGGTTTCGCGGTACATGTCCAGTACCTGCAGAGTTCCATCGGGGGCATTCACGAAATTCACCGGACGAAACCAGTTGTCTGTCGAAGCCACGAATTCCGTATCCGGGACCGTGCGGCGGGAAATGAAGATCGTTCCCTTCCGGAACAGCTGCTGATGATGGACCAGATTGCCGGCAACTTCGCCCAGAAAGATGCTGCCGTAGAGATCCGAGGGAAAGGCGTTCCCGCGATAGATCGTTGCGCCGGAAGCGGACGTCATATAACCCACGGCACTGCTCTCGCTGCGTGGAGCAGCGCTCGTGGGATCGTCGGCCAGTCGGCGAGCGTTGATGGTGCGCCAGGGTTCGGCCTGACTGATGCGACGGACTGGTACGCGGTCGCCCGATTCCGCCACGTCATGGACACCCGACGGAAATGCGGCGTATGGATTTCTCGCCAGGTACCGCCGGGGAAGGACGATCTGCTGGACGGGATTGCGGATATTGCAGATGAAACGATGTCCCCAGTCGTCAAACGTGTTGCCGAATCGAGCGCCGCCGGTCAGGACCTCGAACGTCGCTGCTGCCGCCTCGGGCTGAAACCGAAAGTCGGCGGCGGACATCGCAATGGCAGCCTGCTGGTCACGCTCTGCCGGGCGGATCGTGCCTCCGTTGGATGACCCGGCTCCGTAGAGCTGATGGTCGATTCCCCATTTCAGATTGTTCATCACCGCCTGAATATTGAACTTGCGAAATCCGGTCAGGACTTTTTCACGTTGATCTGCGTGACCGTCGCCGTCGAGGTCCTTCAGGTACCAGATGTCGGGTGTGGCAGCCACGAACAGACCTCCCTGCCACAGGGCGATGCCAGTGGGCCAGGAGAGCTCATCGGCGAAGACGGTACTGCGGTCGAACACACCGTCGCCATTCAGATCGTGCAGCAGCCGAATGCGCCCCAGCGGCAGATCGGTCGTCTTTTCCGTGAACGGTCGGTCGGCGTGTTTGTCCGTGTAGGGATAGTCCCGCATTTCCGCCACGAACGCGCGGCCATCTTCGTCGTATTCCATGGCAACCGGATCCGTCACCAGTGGTTCGGCGGCGAGCAACCGCATTTCGAAACCGTCGCGAGTGACGAACGAACGGGCGGCCTGCTGCGGCTCCCTGGGCGGGATCCGCAGCGGGAGAATTCCGCCTTCAGTTTCCGGAAATGCCAGCAGGGGGATCATTATCAGCAGCAGCAGGGACATTGGCGACTACCTGTAACTGGAATCCTGGTCCGGCAGGAATGCGAGCAATCCCCTGACAAAACCGGGACTGATTCGCGCGGGACTGGAAAAATCTGCGACGTATGACCACCACAGGAAGCCGGTCCCGATTTGGTCAGGGGGGCTCCGTGCGGGCCAGACGCCTGCCGCTGCCGAGCCGTTTCGTGTCACAGACACACTGTGGTCGGGAATGGCGTTGAATTCAAGTCGTGACACGCAGCGATTCAGCCCGGATGCCGACCGTTCCGGGACTGGGCGGGTCTCCCTGTGCGGCGGTTCGTTGTCGGAACGTCCCGCAGCAGCTAACATGGTGTCGCCGTGGACTGCGTGTTGACAGGGGTTTTCGGCTGGAATCGAGATTTGCCGAACCATTGTCCCGTCGTCGCGGGACTGACCAGAGGACAACATCATGGCCATTCCGAAAGTGGCGATCGTCGGTCGCCCGAATGTCGGAAAAAGTTCGCTGCTGAACTGGCTCGCCGGGAGACTCATTTCCGTTGTGGATCCTGCTGCCGGTGTCACACGTGATCGTGTCACCTGGATCATGCATGAAGAGGGGCGTTATTTCGAGCTGGTGGATACCGGGGGCATCGGCATCGTCGACAGCGATGACCTGTCGGCGGATATCGAGCGTCAGATTCAGACTGGCCTGACAGAGTGTGACCTGCTGCTGTTCGTGGTCGACGTGCGCCAGGGAGTCACCCCGCTGGATGAGCAGGTTGCTGACCGGGTGCGGCGGACGCGGAAACCCATGCTGCTGGTTGCGAACAAGTGTGATTCGACAAAACACGATATTGAGTCAGCCGCCTTTCTGCAGCTGGCAGACGTGCCGCTGATCTGCACCAGCGTCACGGCGAATCGTCATCGGGATGACCTGATTGAGACCATCGTGGAGCTGTTGCCACCAGCACTGCCGACGGAGGATCCGGAAGGTACCCGACTGCTCTCGCCCGCCGATGTCCGTCTGGCCGTGGTGGGACGTCGGAACGTCGGAAAGAGCACGTTCATCAATCAGCTGGCCGAATGCGAGCGTGTCATTGTCAGCGAAGTCCCCGGAACGACTCGCGACAGCATCGACATCCGTTTCGAAGTTGACGGCCGGTCGTTCGTCGCCATTGATACTCCCGGTGTCCGCAAGCGGAAGAGTCTGGCCAGCGACGTCGAGTTCTACGGTCTGGTTCGCGCACAAAGAAGTGTCCGCCGGGCCGACATGGTCCTGATGTTCTTTGACGCCACGCAGACGATTTCCCGAGTTGACAAGCAGCTGGTGGACGAAATCCATGACCAGCAGAAACCGTGCATCTTTGTACTCAACAAGTGGGATCTCGCGCTCCAGCAGGAAATGACGGCCGAACGGTGGGTGCGATATCTGCTGGAAGCCTTCAGCAGTATGCGGCATGTGCCGATCGCGATGCTGACAGCGAAGGACGGTCGCAACGTTCGCAAGCTGCTGAATCTGGCACAGAGTGTCATGAAACAGGCACGGAAACGCGTCGGCACCGGACGACTCAATCGCGCCATCCGACTGGCCATCGACCGAAATCCTCCACCAATTCGACGGAATCGGCGTCCACGAATCTACTTCGCGTCCCAGATCGAAGCTTCGCCTCCCACGATTGTTCTGAAATGCAATGACCCGACGCTGCTGGATGAATCCTGGAAACGCTATCTGCTGGGATTTCTGCGGGAGGTGACTCCTTTTCAGGAAGTCCCGATTCGCCTGATCCTGCGCGCTCGCGGCGAGTCTGATCCGGATGCATCCGTGACTTCAGCCCGGCCTGCCGGGGTCGCGACCGCCGTTTCGGATGCCCTGCGCATGGAGGCGGAACTGATCGCCGCAGAAATGGCGGAAAGCGACAGCTCGGATCAGCTGCCACCGGAATCCGAATTCGCGAAATCCGAAGCAGGCGAGAATACTGACTTCGACGACGCGGATTTCGAGGGCGAAAGCGAAATCCCGCAGCCGCCGTCCCCCAGACTGCACGATTATTCCGGATGATCTGGCACGCCCGATTCCCGGCCGAGTGCTACTCCACAGTGAGTCGTCGGCCGGCAAAGCGAATGGCCGATTGCAGCCGGTGCAGGATCGGAGTGTTGCCGGCTTGCTCCGTTGACCGGTCGGCGTTCGGTCCGCGTTGCGAAAGATCACCGGGACCGGAACGGCTCCGCGTGCCGCTCGTCGACGGAGCCGGCTGGTCTGGTCGGCGGTCCGAGCTTGAGGGTGCCTGCCTGACTCCGGAGCTGGAATGTCCACGTTCTGGTGAGTTGCCTGACTCCAGCGGGCTGCGCGGCGGCACAGCGCTCTGTGGCGCGTCCA
>SYLK01000672.1 GCA_005809115.1 Planctomyces sp.
AGTCGGGACTCGCCGTCGAATAGGCCGTAAATGCCAGCCGCGCCCGAAGTCGCACGAACTCTTCGTTGGTCAGGAATCCGGCACCCAGCGCGTCATCCGCATCAATAATCATTTTCACTCGACAGAACAGATGCGTCCAGACCCGCGCGTCGTGACGCCGTACGTGCTGCCCCTTCTGCTCATCAAACGTTCCGATGTTCTCCGTGAACAGTCGCCCCCAGTTCAGCGAAGTCTGCAGCACCGCCTCAGCCTGTTTCCGGCCCGCTGCCACTGCACCCGACGCCCCGCTGACCCTGCTCCGGGATTCGCCGGTGATGCGTGGATACCGCTGCCGGGCATCATGGCCCCCCCAGACCAGGATCATTCGCTGCACGTCGTTCAGCGCAGTGCCGCAGTATTTGATGCCATAACGCTCCGAATCCGTCAGGTCGCTGTCCGACACCAGAGTCCGCCCCACAACGGACGTCCCCAGGATCCAGTGCCGAGACGGTCCGCGCAGCTGCAGCCGCAGTTCTGCACCGCCGTCGTCCGACGTTTCCAGAGGAACGGCCAGATCCGGTCCGCGATCCCCGGCAGGCAATGCCCAGTCCCTGGCAAGACCGGCCGCCACAAACAGCACGTCCCGATCGTCAGGCGCAGCCTTGTCACTGTCGTCCCGGACCAGCCGGCGACGAGCTGCGTCATGCGAAAAACGCACGCCCTCTCCTTCGCGATACACACTCAAGCTGCTGACCTCGCGACCGTCAGACCAGTTGATCCACGGCAGCAGACGAAATGGCGCGGACCGCCCCGCAGTGAACAGGGACTCTGCCTTCAGCGAATGACTGGGCCACTCTTCCGGACGGTACCATGCCGTCCGGAAGATCGCGTGACTCGGTCCCAGCCCCCGCCCCAGTTCCAGAATCCACTGCGATTCGTCCCCCAGCGAAAATGTCTCATCGATAATCACGACCGGCTCGCGGTCAATCAGCTTCAGCCGCAGCGCCCACTCCCCGCCCGACTCGCACTCCATCCGCAGCAGGACCTCGGCGTACACAGGCCCCCGCGCCGTCACTTCGAGCGTCGATGAGACCACCTTTCGGTTCACCTGCAGCCGACTGTCTCCCACCCATTCCCCCGAACGCAGTCGAACTGCCGCGACCGGCCCTTCGTCGCCAGTCAGCTCACGCCGCAGTTCGATCCCGATCTCCGAGTTCCAGATCCGCACACTGCGTTCGCCCTCCTCGATCTGAATCCCCGATGGCGCAATTGTGCCTGTTTCCACCAGTCGATAGCGAACCGTTGACATTGATGGCAGCGTCGCCAGAAACCAGCAGACGCGGCCACCCTCCGTATCTGCCAGCTGGCAGCCCGCCAGCTTTCCATCCGGACGCTGCACGGCATAATGCCTGCCCGGCTTCACATCCTCCGTCGTGATCGGGAAACTGACCAGCTCGTTGTTCCAGTGATGGCCCAGATAGTCCGTCAATCGGAATTCCGGCAGCGCTCCGCCGTCCGCCCGGCTGACGCACAGGACTGCCGCCAGCAGACACCCGTACCCCGCCGGAGTCGATCGCAGTCTGCGAATGCATCTCCTCATGTCATCCTCCTTCCGGAACCGACTCAGAACATAACGAGGCTGACTCGCGGAACTCGTTTGGAACACCATGTTGGCTGCTGGCTGCTTCACGAAATGAGGCCCGCGGCCGTGCGACGTCCACAGCCGCTGTGTCGCACTGTAACAGACCACACTCTCGAAAAGGATTCCGGAGCTGCCAGGCACCGCGTTGCACCCAGACACCGCGTTGCACCCAGACACCGCGTTGCACCAGGCCGAACCGTACCCGGCTGGCGGATGGCCCGAACTTCGCTGATGACCGTAGTGTCTGTATTGGGCGCAAATCATCAGAATGCAGCGGATTGTGTGTAGTCAAACAGTCGATGTCTGATATAGTCGCCTGAGGGAAGGCAAAATTCGCCCGCTGACTGCTTGGCAGCAGAATATCCGGCCGGTGTTGCTTTTCCCGTATTTTGCAGCCTCCAGCGACGCCAGCGACGCCAGCGTCGCCCCTCAGGACTTTGTTGACGAGATGTGATCTCGCCGGTCCATCAGGCTGCCACGAGTGCTGCAGGCCCGCTCACTGCGATGTGGGCCGTCTCGTGAGAACTGCGGCAGTTGCCGCCAGCCACGTCCACACCAGGCCCGGACGGTTGGGCCGGACAGAAGGAACTCAATGACCAGTATTTTTGTAGGGAATCTTTCCTGGCAGACCACGGAAACGGAACTGCGCAGCACATTCGAACGTTTCGGGCGTGTGAACAGCGTGACGCTGATGACGGATCGGGCCACCGGGACTCCGCGTGGATTTGGATTCGTCAGCATGCCGCATCTGGAGGACGCCGAAGAAGCCATCGTGCGTCTGAACGGTACTTCACTCGGGGGACGCAGCCTGACGATCAACGAAGCCAGACGTCCGTCGGATTCGTCGGCACCGGTTCCGACCCCGGGGCGTCGATCAGCGCTGCTGGATCTGCTGTAAGCGGCGCGAGCCATGACGGCGCGGATGAATGAGTGGCCAGTCTGTGAAATTCGCTGGTGATCGTGTCAGGCGGTCGTCGCCATCTTCCAGCGGACCAGTCGCCTGACTCCGACGGTGATCCCGATGATCACACAGAAGCCGGCTGCGACGGCGATCCACCAGCGGGGACCGAACACGGCCGTGGCATTGAACATCATGAACGCGGCGACTGCATGAAAAGTTCGCGGTGACGTGTGATGTGGCAGCAGCTGGCATCGCAGCACGTCCATGCCCCACCATGCGAGGAAGGCGTAGTTGACATACAGTCCTCCGCTCCAGAAGAGTCCGGTGACTCGCCCGGTCAGTTCGGCGGTGTGCCGAAGGGCTGCGGACTGGCTCCAGTGGTGCTGAAAGTGATAGGCGCAGGCGACATGGGTCAGGCACAGTACCCATGCCGCCGTCCAGCATCGGCGGTACCAGATCGCCCATTGACCAGTGCGTGTTGTGCCTGGCGCGGACGGGACTGTGCCCGCGTGAGACGTTTTCTGTTCCGGCAGCAGCCAGGAGAGGACGGAGGCCATGTAGAGGGCGACTGAGAGTCGCACCGTCCAGACGATCAGGCTGTGACCGGGTTCACTGTCCATCCCATCGTCTCACTCAGGACGATTCCAGTCATCCAGCAGAGCCTGGATGCGCGCCGGATTGAAGTCAGCCGGGACTTCGAAATCCTGATTGGCCTGAAGATCGGCCAGTGAAAGTGTTCTGGAGGGCACCCCGGTTTCGGGCACGTCTGCATGAGCAGCCCAGGCGATGGCATTCAGGACGAGGGTGCGGAAATTGCGGTTGCCCCAGTTCCAGTGGAAGTGTCCGCCCGTAAATCCGAATCCTCGCCCGCGGTCCGTTCTGTTTCTGGCCCAGGCGACGGTCTGGGCTTCTCTGCGTTCCAGGACGGCGGCGCGCACAGCCGGATTATTGCTGTGGGGACCATCCGGCCGTGCCAGGGTGCCGTCTGTGCGCACCAGTG
>SYLK01000673.1 GCA_005809115.1 Planctomyces sp.
GGCCATCGGGGGCGCCCCGCAGGTGTTTCTGAACTCAGGGCCGGAGACGATCCAGCGCCGCCTTCGTGATTCACCCGCAGCAGTCTCTGATCGGGGGGCGAGGTCGGCTCGGCCGACTGCTCCGTCTCAGGCTTTCGCGCCGTCTGAGCGGGGAAGCGGTACTTATGATGGTAGGCCACGTGAACTTTGCCTGATCGGGCTGCCGCGCCCTGCTGATCCGCCGTCGGCTGCTGTGTTGCGGGATCTGTCGGGATCTCGAATTCCCGAGACGGCTGCGCCTGTGGCGTCAGGTCCAGGGGAACGTCTGGCAGTGTCAGATCTTCCTCCGGGACGGCGAGGGTGGGTGCAACAGGGATCGTGAGCGATCGTTCCCGGGGGGGAAGTCCCGAACCGTGCCCGATGTCGGCCTGATTGGCGAACTCTCGCCCCTGGTGGATCGGCAGCGTTCCACGCGCCGGCCTGCGTCTGGCGTGGGACACGTCGGCTGAGCGCGCCGAGCGCCCCGGAATGATCTCACACAACGGAGTGCCGTCCGGGCCGAGTAACGATTCGGTGACGGTGGGCACTGAACCAGCCGCAAATGATGTTTCTCCGTCCTCGGACAGAGTTTCACTGGCCTGTCCTGGCCGATCGGATGCGTGGGTCATAAACGGCGACGCGACTGAGCCATTACTCGCCCCTGCAGGCGGAGCGGACATGGCGATTCGTGCTGTGTGAGCTTCCTTACGCAGGTCGGAAATGATCGAGTCCAGATGACTGATTCGCTCCTGCATGGCTGTCAGCTGAGTCGCCTGCAGCGCAAACAATTGCTGGGACCGCGATCGCTCGGCCTGCTCGGTCTGGTGCCGCAGAAAATCTTCCTGTGACTCTGACTGGCGCTCCGACATCTGCCGCTGGCGCGAAATGAGTTCTTCCATTTTTTCACAGAGCCGTCTGAGATCGGAATTCCCTGCGGAATCCTCAATCCGAACCATGACAGGGTTCACCGTCAGTGGTTCGACACAGATCGGCGCCACCGATGACGCCTGCCCGGACCAATTGCCGTACAGGGATTGTCCGACAGCCGGTCGGGTTTCGGTCTCAGCTGGGACTGTGGCATTGAAGCCGGCTGTGCCGTTGAAGCTGTCTGTGATTTCTGGCGAGGTCCCTCGACGGGCCGAGGTACTTGCTGTTTCCCTGTCCGCAAAACGTGCTTCACTCGGTTGCAGGACTTCGCTTCGCGATGTGAGCTGAATTCCGCGAGGTGACTCGGAGAATGGTTCTGAATCAGGTTCAGCCCCCGGATCAGCAGCGGAGTTGACGGCAGATGGACGGGCGTTGACACCGCGTCGCTGACTGAGTTCTGCTGCCCGCTGTGGTGCCGGAGATCGCGCAGGACTACCCGGGAGCAGGAGCAGACCAACCAGGACCATGAAGACCACTATGGCCGTGATCAGCATGGCTCGACTGGTGCGAAACTGGGACGTGCCGTCCATCCGTGAGTTAGCCGTCTCTTCCAGGGGGAGACTCGAAGATCCCGCGAACTTCGCGGAATTCGGAACCTTCGGATTATCGGCTGCCGTTACAACCGGAATTCACGGAAAATCCGGAAAAATCTGCCAGGACAGCGCAGACCACCACGGGCGCATCAGGATCCGGCCGGTGATCCACACGGGTCAGCGAGCTTGGAGAAGAGTGCAGCCGGAGTGATGCCGTTCTGAGGTGCTGCCGGGCGACGGCAAATTTTAGCGAGGCAGCCCGAGAGGCTGCCCCGCGATCGGACTGTGTCTGCGCGCGGCTGAGACAGAGACTGAGACTGAAAACAGTTCGTCAAGCCTGCGGTTCAGGGATCTTGTCGCCTGCCGGTGCGGGATCTGCTGGTGCAGGATCTGCTGGTGCAGGATCTGCTGGTGCAGGCTCTGCCGGTGCGGGATCTGCCGGTGCGGGCTGACTTGCGTCAGCACCAGGCTGACTGTCGCCGGGAGTAAGGGGCCCCGGAGTGGTCGGCGGCGCGCCACCAGCCGGTCCGGGCGTCTGGGGTGGATTTTCGCCCGACGCTGCGGCAGCTTTAGCCGCGGCGAGTTCCTCTTCCGTGAAGAAGTCCTTTTCGGTCATAAAGGTTGCCGGTTCCTCCTGTACTGCGAGCAGTTCGCGTTCCTCTTCTTCCCGCTTTTTCACGCCGAAATACACGTACAGCCGACGTTGCTTCAGAATCCCCCAGTAGGAATAGATATCTTCCTGGCTGGCGGAAAGGGAATTCATCGTCAGGCCGGATCGCGAGCTGTGGCCGGAAAAATGCGTAACCAGCGACTTGACCTGGGATTCCGTGACGGCAGTCGTTTTTTCCTGGGCGTCAATGAGACTTTCGCGATCGGCGTTCATGCCGGAGGTCGCACGGTATTCGATCAGAACCACACCGAGCAGCACCAGGATCACTCCCCAGACGATGGCACGTTCGACAGGTGATCGTGTTTTCGGGGGCTGGGCGCCGACTGGATTCTTCTCCGCTGGCCCGGGGGCATGGGAATCTGGTGACTGACCAGCACGATCGTTGGCCGACGACATAGCAGTGGTTCCGGGGAGTGAACAGACTGAACTGGGTAAATGGCTCCGGAGCGGGATTGTGTCAGTTCGCCGCCGGAAGTTCAAGGAAGCCGCAGGTGGCCGAGCCGGGCACGACAGCCGAAGGTCACCCCGTGTCGGAACCTGCTTTCGGGTGTGGAAGGACTTTGCTGTTTCCAGGATTCGCAGACGGACGCGTTGTTCGTTATGCTCTGTCGCCGGGAGAATTCTAAGGATCCGCTGACTGCTGGAACGGGGTGGTGAGAACATGCTTCGAAACCCGCAGATTTCATGGGGTGCTCTGGCCGCATTCAGCCGGTCAATGTCCCAGATGCTGGAAGCTGGTGTCGACGTGCGGAAGTCACTGAAGACTTCGGCCAGTCAGTCGATGGATTCCCGGCTGGCGGGTGCCGTCGAGAAAGTGAATCGGCGGATAGCGAGCGGCGCGACACTGGCCGATGCGCTGGCAGAGCAGAGCGATCGATTTCCGGCGTTGTTTCGTGATCTGGTGAATGTGGGGGAACAGACCGGGAATGCACCGGAAGTATTCGCAGCGTTGTCGCGATACTATGAAGCACGGCTGAATCAGGTGCGTGAGTTCCGTTCTGCCATCGCCTGGCCGATGTTTCAGTTGTTTGCCGCCGTGCTGATCATTGGGCTGCTGATCTTTGTGCTGGGGATGCTGCCGTCCAGTTCAGGATCGGAACCGCTCGATATTCTGGGACTGGGACTGACCGGCAGTCGTGGCGCGGTATTCTGGCTGGGGATGTGTTTCGGCACTGCGGCGGCGGTGTTGATCGCGTGGAAGCTGGTCAGCCGCAATCTGAGCGGCCAGATGCTGCTGCATCCGCTGCTGCTGCAGATTCCCGGAATCGGCGGGTGCATGCGGGCCTTTGCCATATCACGATTTTCGTGGTGTTTCGCCCTGACGCAGCAGGCTGGCATGAGTATTCGTCCGTCGCTCGAATGCAGCCTGAGGGCCACGGCCAACGGTGCTTTTATCTCCGCGGCGCCGCGGATCTGGGACGAACTGAATCACGGCGAGCCGTTTGCGGATGCTCTGGCGAGTTCGCGACTGTTTCCGACGACTTACCTTCAGTTTGTGGAAACGGGAGAGCAGACCGGAACGATTCCTGAGCAGCTGGACCGGATGAGCCGGCATTTCGACGACGACGCGAATCGCGCGCTGCAGCGGATCACCAGCATCTTCAGCTACCTCGTCTGGCTGATGGTCGCCGGCATGATTGTCTACTTCATTTTCCGAATTGTTATGCTTGTCTATATTGGTCCGCTGAACGCAGCCGCGAATGAGGCGATGGGGCTGTGACCTGCTGTGGTTCAGGACTTCCCTGAGGATACCAGCATCCTCCGATGTGCCCTCCGATGTGATGGAATTGTGCAAATGTCCGTTGCCAGCGATCTGTCACTGCAGCACCGCCCCGTCGGTAATCTGTTCCATTATCCGGCCGGTGCAGCCGAGCGGCTGCCCTGGCGGCTGTCGGATCGTCAGTTGCAGTTCTTCAGCCAGAACGGCTTCGTGGTCGGGCCGCCGATGCTGGACTCGCAGCAGATTCGGCAGCTTCGCGATGAATTGTCAATCCTGACACAACCCGGGCATCCCGGCAGCGAATTCTGGTATGAATACAATTCCAACGAATCGCCGGACCCCGGGCGGGTTCTGTTTCATGCGCTTGGCGCCTGGCGAATTTCTCCCGGCTTTCACGACATTCTGTGGAATGCGCGGTTCACAACCACTGCCAGTCAGCTCCTGGGTGGGGCGGTGCGTTTCTGGCATGATCAGCTGTTCTGCAAGCCAGCCCGGCACGGGGGAGTAGTGGCCTGGCATCAGGATTACTCATACTGGACGCGCACGCAACCCATGGCTCACCTGACGTGCTGGATCGGACTGGATGACAGTACGCGTGACAATGGATGCGTACACTACATTCCCGGCAGCCACCGCTGGGAACTGCTGCCGATCACGGGACTGGCCGGGGACATGGCAGCGATTCAGAAGGTACTGACAGCAGATCAGTGGGAACAGTTTCAGCACCCTGTGGCGGTGGAGCTGAAAGCCGGGGAGTGTGTCTTTCATCATCCGCTGACGGTGCATGGTTCCTTTGAGAACAGTACCGACCGGCCGCGGCGTGCGGTAGTGATCAATACTGTGCGGGACGGAGTGTGCAGTGCTTCCGATCAGCCGTTGCTGGGGGGAGTCCCGGCGATCCCGGCCGGGCAGCCACTGACTGGCAGGTTTTTTCCGCTGCTGTACGATCCGGCAAGTGAAACGGAGTAATGTCGCGTGTTCCGGAACCCCGGGCGCAGCAGAAAGACGAAATGGCGGCAGAGGAACTCTTTGATGTGGTGGACGCTGATGACCACGTGGTGCAGCAGTTACCGCGTTCGCAGGTTCACCGGGCGCGACTGCTGCATCGTGCGGTGCATGTGTTTGTGTTTCGGTCTGACGGAAAGATGCTGATTCATCTGCGAAGCGATTCGAAGGAAGAATTCCCGTCGGTCTGGACGTCGTCGGCGTCGGGCCACGTCAGTGCCGGCGAGACCTATGACGACTGCGCCCCCCGCGAATTGTTCGAAGAGCTGGGGCTGCAGGCAGAGCTTGTGCCGATGGGAAAATTCGCTGCCGGCCCGGACACATCGCATGAATTCACCATGCTGTATCGGGCGCACAGCGACGCCGCGGTCTGCGTGGACCCGGAGGAAATCTCAGATACGCGGTGGCTGGAGCCTGCAGCGATCGCGGAATGGATCGAGCGCTCGCCAGGGGACTTTTCCCCCGCGTTTCGTCAACTGTTTTCCTGGTTTCTGCAATGCGCACAGAAATCGATGCGATGAGCCGCTCGCAGGATACGATCGGCACGCGGAGTGCAATATGGTAAGCACCTGACCGATTCTGCAGGAATTCGGGGAAGGTCTGCGCACGGAAGTGGCAGAAATGCTCATTTCGCAGGCATCTCAGTGGGCGGTTCTGAGGTTTGCTGCGACGGTGAATCGGGTCGTCAAATGAGTGAGAATGGTGTCGGCGTCAGGCACCACTTCCTGAGCACCGTTCACGGACGAGCCTTTTGTCGCGGAAAGCAGAGCAGCAGCGAGTGGTGACTCGCTGGAAGTCCGCATCATGTTTCTTCCGGGAGGAGAAAGCACGGCAATGTCGAAGAGTAAACTTGAATACGTCTGGCTGGACGGAACGCGACCAACCCAGGAACTTCGCTCCAAAACGAAGATTCTGAGGGACTTCGATGGTTCACTGGAGCAGTGTCCGGTGTGGTGCTTCGACGGCAGTTCCACGAATCAGGCGCCGGGCGGGTCGTCGGACCTGCTGCTTCAGCCAGTCGCGATCTTTCCTGATCCGGCTCGTTCCAACGGGTATCTCGTGATGAGTGAAGTCCTGAACGCGGATGGTTCGGTCCACGAGAGTAACGGTCGAGCGACGATCGATGATGATGACAATGATTTCTGGTTTGGCTTCGAGCAGGAATATTTTCTGTGGGACGCCGATACCAACCGTCCGCTCGGGTTCCCACCCGGAGGGTATCCGGCGCCGCAGGGGCCGTATTACTGCTCAGTGGGGTCAAATCGCTGTTTCGGTCGCGAAGTGATCGAGGAGCACCTGGATCTCTGCCTTGATGCGGGTCTCAACGTCGAGGGCATCAATGCCGAGGTGGCGACGGGGCAGTGGGAGTTCCA
>SYLK01000674.1 GCA_005809115.1 Planctomyces sp.
CCCTGACCGGAATCACGCTGGTGTGTGACAGCGGCTGGACCTGAATGTTTCGTTTTGACCGTCAATTGGCTGCATGAAATCATCGGCCAGCTGACGTCGGACTCACCTCCCGTAGATCGGCTGAACCGGGCGCTGTTCTGTCTCGCGAGGAAAACCAGCGTTCCAGGATCGACCGATCGGCAACGCTTACTGGCTAAGATCGACCTGCTGCACAGAGTTGACCCATACGTCCCATCTGCCGCATCATTCGCAGGGGGCCACCGCTGCGTTGTGAAAGGGCCGCGACATCCAGCGTGAGCCGGCAGCATCACCGTTGCAGACAACCATCTGCCGCTGAAGAACGCCGGGGCCGGTCAGACCACGCCGGCAACGCTTCGACGGAAACGCAGCGTGCTGTCGTCAATGTCCAGAGATTTCCGGGAATCGTGCAGCGATGCGTGCCGATGCTTCCGTGCTTCGGGCATTTACCGAGGTAATTGCGGAAGGCCGCGAAGTCTGCGACGGATTTGCGGAGGCATGTTAGACAGGGGCGAATCGGTCGGCCACAACACGAGAAACCAGTTCTGTGACTGATGCTGCTCAAATGTCACTGGGTGACTGTGGCCATTTGTTTCCACCCGACAACTGCCGTGGACTCGAAACGCCAGATGAAGCTGGTCAAACGGTGGTCGCCGCTGATTTTCCGCCACCGGGGAGGATCCCGGATCGTAAAATGAGGCGGTACCGGCAAGATCGCTGACTTCTACCTGCAAATCCGTCAATTGAAACGGCAGGCTGTTCTGGATCTCCTGGGTGGTGAGTCTGGGAGCGAAACGTCCGGATCCGTGTAATGTGAGCGGCAGAAAAGCGGGAAATTTTTCCGGAAGCGTATCGGGCGCCTGAATGCGTACGCTGAGTCGGGTGCTGCCCAGAATTCCCAGAGAAATCTCATCGGTGCGGTCCCATGATTGTCCTGCCGCCATCTGACCGGGCGGCACTGCCAGCCAGAACGGACGTGACAGCCAGGCGGCCAGCGTCTCGTCGGAGCAGGATTCCTTCAGAAAACGCCCCGTGGTCTGATTCAGGCCAGCCAGATTGCTGATCAGGCGGTTGCGATCATCGAACGAAACCGCTTCCACGATCCCATCCGGAGCCACTTCGATCGTCAGTCGGATACCTTCGAGCTGGCTGATGCGGCTGGCTTCGGCAACGCCCCCCGGCACATTGTTTTGAGGCGATTCGTGGTCCCTGGGCGGCTCTGAAGCCAGACTGCCAGGCAGTTCTTCGTTGCGCGGTTCTTCGTTGCGCGGTTCTTCGTTGCTCGGTTCCTGGCCGCGCTGCTTTTCAGCAGGCTTCTGAGTTGTGGTGGAGGTCGTCGGGGTCGTCGGGGCCGTCGGGGTCGTCGGGGTCGTCGGGGCCGTCGGGGCCGTTGAATTTCGGCCGGGGAGCAACACTGATCGGGCTGCTGCGAGTATCTCGACACGGAACTGGGCGGCGCCCGAGGGATAGACCTGCTCGACCGTATAGCTGAGCTGCAGCTGATCAATCACGGTCTGGATCTCCGGGCGGACGTCACCGAAGGAGATCCGGTTTTCCCGGCGAATCAGCGTGTTGATCACGAATCGATCCCTCGGCTGAGCTTGCCAGACAGCATCGCCCCAATCCGCATCCTGTGGGGCAGCGGCGGCAACATCGGAAACGGGCACCAGCAGCAGCAGCAGGAGACTGAACACCGCCGCAACCACCGGCGCGCCGGGCGTGGCGGGAGATTTTGCGGCCCCGAATCCTGAAATTCGGAAACTTTCCCGGCGAAGCATGGGAGGCGAGTTCAGAGGCATGACGGATTCATTTCATTGGCGCTAACCGGAAGCCTCAAGTACGTGTTCCATCACGAAGATCTTGAGCGGCGGGCTGTAATGGATGGCGAGTGCGACGGCATCGCTCGGGCGACAATCGACCTCATGAAGGGTCTCACCAGCGCGAATCCGCAGCACCGCATAATACGTATGCTCCCGCATATCGGAAATGACGACTTCCTCTGCGGTTCCGCCGAGGGTTTCAATCACGTTTCTCAGCAGGTCATGTGTCAGCGGGCGAAACGGGCGTTCCTCTGTGAGTCTGCGATTGATGATCTGCGCCTCGAAGGCACCGATCAGACTCGGGAATCTCCTGGTTCCACCAACCTCCCTGAGGTAGATCGCCTGCTGGTCGTTGATCTCGGAAATGATCACCCGACAAAGCTCCATGAGAACGGGCACCAGAATGGGCTCCTGACAAACGACAACGGGCTGCGCTTCGCGGACGGTTACTCCGCACTGACCCTGAACACATTGACCGGTGTTTCCGGCGCGGCGATGCAATGACTGAGGCCCCATTGTTTCCGGGCGAGACGGATTCCGCAAATCAAAGGTGTCGCGCCAGCGAAGAATTCCCCTGTGAACGGATCCTGTCCGTCCGGCGGATTCGGCAGGAAAAGCGAAATTTTTGACAGGCAGGCGGCGGAAGCAGTATACTGCGTCGGTCGGGGACGGAGTTCCTCGGATTTCGCGGCAGATTGCTGCAGCGAAGTTTCTGGCCGGCCTGTCCGTTCGCGCGAGACAGCAGACATGTTGGCGTGCGGCCGGGCGACGTGGCTTCGCGTAACTTCCTGTTCAGGGACGAATTCATGAAGATAGTCGGAGTCATCCCGGCGCGACTGCAGTCGACGCGCCTGCCTCGCAAGCTTTTGCTCGACGCCACGGGAAAACCATTACTGCAGTACGTCTGGGAGATCGCGCGTTCCTGTCCCGAGCTGGACGAAGTCATCGTGGCGGCGGACAGCCCTGAGATCGTCGCTGCGGTCCGTCGATTCGGCGGGCGGGCCGAGCTGACGGGAGTCCATTCCAGTGGAACGGATCGAATTGCTGAAGTGGTTCGACGTTGTTGTCCGGACGCGGGAGTTGTCGTGAATCTGCAGGGCGACGAACCCGAACTGGACCCTGCAGTCGTCACGGCGCTGGTCAGGGAACTGGAGACGTCACGCAGCCAGATGGCCACCGCGGCTTCTCCGATCAGTTCGGTGGCGGTGCTGAATGATCCCGGCTGCGTCAAAGTGGTTCTGGACACGAACGGCCGCGCGCTGTACTTCAGTCGGCTTCCGATACCGTACGTGCGGGATGCCCGGGCAGAAGATTTTTTTCGCGACGGCGAACCTTCACCATGGCTGCTGC
The DNA here is from genome assembly GCA_005809115.1 of Planctomyces sp. GTDB lineage: Bacteria > Planctomycetota > Planctomycetia > Planctomycetales > Planctomycetaceae > F1-80-MAGs062. The sequence goes on from SYLK01000674.1 coordinate 3,189, forward strand.
ACATTGGCCTGTACGCTTACCGGCGTGAGTTTCTGCTGCAGCTGACACGAATGCCGCCGTCACCACTGGAGCAGCTGGAGAAACTGGAGCAGCTGCGGGCGCTGCAGTCAGGTGCCGCGATTTCCGTGGCACTGGTAGACCATGCGGCAGTCAGAATTGACACCCCGGCAGACTACGCTGCGTTTGTGCAGAGGCAGGCAGTTCTGAGGCGTGCAGCGGCCTGAGCGCCTGCGGCCGCATGACCTGTTTCGATTACCTTTCCAGCGGCTCCGGTCTTGTGGCGGAGCCCCGTTCTCCGGTAAAACCTGCCGGACGAGCGGAAAACCAGCGAAATCACCGGTCTGCAGGAGCGATCTTGATTCTTCACTGTGCTGCACCTCGGAGCGACGAGGCTCGGTGCAGTGCCGTGTATCGTTTCCCGCTGACCACAGATGACTTTCTGTCAAGTGCATGGATGCCAACATGGTTGAGCAGTGTCGCCGGGCCCTGAGCGGGGCTTCCCTGAACGTTCTTCATTCCGCGGCCGCAATGCTCGCCACTGCGGCGATCGGCGTCCTGGCCGGCCAGGTGCTGGTTGTATGGACGTCGCTGTGCGGAACTTCGCTGGTGCCGGTCAGCGCGCTGGTCGCCTCCGTCGCAGCAGCGCTGGCACTGGGGCGTGCCGCCGGGCGCGCCGTCAGTTACTTCACTGGAGCTTTCGGACCGAAATATTCCGGCGACCGCGCGGGTCGCACGGGGATTCTGCCGTTTTTGTTGCCAGCGATGGTCATCGCGGGCATGTCATGGGGGCTGCCCGCGGCACTCGACCTGAGTTTGCGGCTGGGCAGTGACGTGGCGCTGCAGCTCATGCCGGACTCTGGTCAGCTTCCGGGAGCGAGCATTGCGGCGATCCCCGGTACGATCCTGATGACGCTCCTGCTGGCGATCGCCTGCTGCTGGCAGAAGTCTGCGACCGCGGGCAGTCGCACCGATGTGACCAGCACAATGCTGGTCGCGGCTGTCGGGCTCTGCAGTCTGCTGCTGCATGCCATTGTTTCGGCACCGATGGCGATCACTGTGACCTGCTGGCTGACCGCTGCAGTCGCGGCGAGGTTTTTGGCTGCCGCCTTCTCGGGGCGGACCGCCAGCAATTCTGCTGCAACGGACTGTGTCACAGGATTTTCAGACGCGGCTGGAATCGGGATTTCGCCAGCCGGACTGTTTGCGTCTGCCGTCGCCTCAGGCCTGCTGGTTGTGGCCGTTTCCGAAGTTTTGCGGCAGTTGTTTCCGGGGGGGCTCCCGCTGGTGATGGTCTCGATACTGCTGACCTCGCTGATCGTGTGGCTGGCCTGCCGTCGCGTTGCCAGGAAACTGACTCCTCCGCTGCCGCTGCAGATACTTTGTGTGCTCGGGCTCTCCGGTCTGCCGGCAGCTCAAATGTGGCTGATCCAGCAGAACCTGACATGGCAGAGTTCCCTGAATTCGCCTGTACTCCGGATGCTTGTCCGTGCCGCTCAGTGTGCCGTATTTCTGTCCGCTGCCGTGCTGCCTCTGCTGCTGAAATGGAATCTGCGTGGTTCCGGTGGTTATGGCGGAGAAGTGAGCCAGCGACAGGAGCCGGATCGTGTCGGCGGTGCCGCAGCGTTCGCGTTCGGTGCACTGCTGGCCCTGGCTGCTCCAGCGGCCGGGGTCGCGTCGCTCGACGTGCTGGGCGCGGGAGTGGTGCTGCAGGTGGCCGCTTTCCTGATCCCATGGCTGCAGGCATCTCGACATCGGTCTGCTGACGGACAAAGGGTTCCCATCTTGTTTGGGGGCGCAGCGGGTCTGGTACTGGCGGCGAGTTGCCTGCTGCTGATCTGGTCTGGTTCCGCGGATTCTTCAGGAAAAGAACAACTCCTCTTTACGGAGCGTTCGATGGTGGCTGTGCGTCGCGGAGTAGAGCGCGATCTGATTGGCCAGTCGGAAGCGATTCGGCTGGTGGATCGTCAGGTGACTGTACC
>SYLK01000675.1 GCA_005809115.1 Planctomyces sp.
CATGCTGGTCGGCAATGCGGCCGATCCCGGTTCCGTGCTTAATGCCGGGAATTTTCTGCTCGTGGGGACGGAGATCGGCGAAGTTTCCCTCGATTCCATTCAGTACGATGCGGGCACGCGCTCCGTCCTGTTGAGTTACAACGCCTTGCGACCCGATCGATACACGTTCACGGTCGACGCCGCGGTGCAAAGCACTTTCGGAATCTCACTGGGAAGTCCCTTCACGGTGCACTTTACTGCAGTGCGCGACCTGGCAGCCTTCGCGAGACTGGATTCTTTCAATGCGCGTTCCAATCGGAGCAACGGTTCCGTCTCGTACGACGTGATCGTAACGAACACCGGCAACGGCGATCTCGTGCTGCCGCTGCTGCTGGTGCTCGACCCGCAAACCGGATTCGCAGGCAGGCCACTCGACGCCGTTTTTCAGCGGGGCAGCGACATCTGGAAGGTCGACCTGGCCGAAAATGTCCCCGCCAACGGCATCCTTGCACCCGGTCGAAGTACCAGTGGCCACACTCTGACTGTGTACAATCCACTCCATCAACGGCTCGACTTCGAGCAGGGAGTGTACGCCCTGCCATTCGACAATGCGTCACCTGAGTTCATTTCGTCCCCGCTGACTACGGCAGTTGTGGGCAACGAGTATCGATATGAAGCGAGGGCACAGGATCCCGATTCTCAGGATGTGACCTTCCTGCTCTACTCGGCCCCTCCCGGTATGACGGTCGACGAAGAGTCCGGCTTGGTGGTGTGGTTGCCCACCGAAAACAGCCCCGATCGCGCGGACGTTGTACTGCGCGTTTACGATACACTGGCCGGCTTCGCGGAGCAGCGATTTACTATCGACGTGACGGCGGGGAATCGGGCACCAGCATTCGTGCCTCTGCCCGCTGAAACCCGCACGCCCGAAGGCAGCTTGCTCGACCTGACGCTGGTCGCTCTTGACCCGGATGAGGACACATTGCGATTTTGGGCCGAAAACCTACCACCCGGGGCCGCTTTCGATCCTCGACAGAAGCGCCTGCTGTGGCGACCGGACTTCCAGTCTGCAGGGACCTGGCCGGACGTGCGGTTCTACGCGAGTGACGGGTTTCGTCAGTCCTTCGTGACCACGACCATCGTCGTCGGTCCCACGAATCGTTCCCCGTCCCTGGCAGCGATTGCCGATCGGGCAGTGCGCGAAGGCGAAACACTGCGCGTACCGTTGTCGGCAAGCGACGCGGACCTCGACACGCTTACTTTTTCCAGCACACTGCTGCCCGGCGGTTCGTTCCTCGATCCCAACACGGGTGTATTTACCTGGACGCCGGAATTCTTCCAGGCGGGCCTGTTCACGATTCCCTTCACCGTCAGCGACGGCCAAAACACCGTAACGAAGAGTGCGACGATTTCCGTGCTGAACGTCAACGCGCCGCCGCGGTTCTCCTCACCTGGCCCCTTTGACGTCTACGAGAATCAACCACTTCGATTTCGGGCCTTCGCTTTCGATCCTGACAATCCAGGCTTCATGCCGCCCGACCGCACCGACGACCAGACACTGACGGTGCTGGAAGGGAGCGAGCCAACGGTGACCTACGTGGCTGCGAATCTGCCCCCCGGCGCGACGTTTGACCGCGAAACGCTGGAATTCATCTGGACACCCAATTTCCAATCGTTCGGGCAATACTCGGTAACCTTTCACGCCACGGATGACGGCAACGGCACAGGAATTCCCGCCACGTCAACTGTCGTTGTGCCGATCCGGGTTCGCGACACCAATCGACCACCGGTCATTCCACACATCGCGCCTCAATCGGTGGACCGCGGACAAACGCTCGACATTCCGTTTCAGGTCGTCGATCCCGACGGCGATCCAGTGACACTCGCTGCCGCCGGGCTGCCGGGTTTCCCTCTCCCTGATTTCCTGACTCTGATCAGCAACGGCGGCGGAAACTATGTGCTGCGAGCGACTCACGGGGTCGGACTTCGGGGCGATCATTCCGTGACTCTGTTCGCCTCCGACGACGGTGGCGACGAGGGAAGGGTGGCCACCAGCGAATTCACATTTGTCGTGACGGTCGTGTCCCTGAACGAGCCGCCGGAACTCGTCTTCGTCGGCGACAAGGTGGCCATCGTGGGTCAGCCCTTGCAATTCACGGTCCGCGCCAGCGACTTCGAGGGCGACACGCTGGATTTTGTGACGACCGGCCTGCCCGTTGGTGCCTCCTTCGTCAGCGGCACAGGCTATGGAACCCGCAATTTCAACTGGACGCCCGGCTCGGCCGACCTGGGTGCACACACGATCAATATCACGGTCAATGATCGCGGCGCCGGCGATACCTCGCGCACGCTGAGCGACTCGCAATCGTTCCGGATTGTCGTCCGCAATAATAATCTCGCACCCGTGCTTTCCTCCATCGGCGATCGGCAAATCCGTGAAGGAGAGTTGTTCACATTACAGCTCGCGGCGATTGATCCCGACGGCGATCCGGTGACCTATGACGTCGCCGGCCTTCCGTTGGGTGCAAAGTTTGATCCGGCCGCCGGAGTGTTGAAGTGGACACCCAATCTTTATCAGGCCGGAACATACTCAGGGATTGTTCTGTCGGCCAGCGACGGCAACCTGACTCGCAGCGAGACGATCAGCCTGGCCGTGCAAAACGTCAACCAGCCGCCCGTCGTTGTGCCTGTCCTGGACCAGGTGGGACTGGAGTCCCGCCGTCTCAACTTCAGGGTAGCGGCTGCGGACATCGACGGCGACACGTTCATTTATTCGGCAGTGGGCCTGCCGTCCGGGGCGACATTTGATTCTCAGACGGGCGAATTCAACTGGACCCCGTCGTTCCAGCAGGCGGGCGAGCACGTCGTGACGTTCAAGGCCACCGATCCCGCCGGACTGAGCGATTCGATCAACGTCGCCCTGCGAATTGCCAACGTCAATCGAGCGCCGACGCTGTCTGTCTCCAGCCACAATGTGGCGCTGGGAGAAACCATCGCGTTTTCGCTGCGTGGCGCCGATCCTGACCAGGGGACGGTTCTGACGTATTCAGCCCGCGGACTTCCGGAAGGCGCCGTGCTCAATTCAGCGACTGGTGCGGTCCGGTGGACTCCGAGCCCCGGCCAGCTCGGCGACTACGTCGTCACGTATTCTGTCTCTGACGGCGAAGCGACCGCGCGAAAATCAGCCATCCTGCGGGCCTCGCTGACGCCCGAGATTCCGGATCTGCTGATCGAGCTGACACCCGGTTTCCCGGCTCTGCCCGGGCAGCGCGTGCTGATTCATCCAGCGGCCGACAGTCTTTCGGAAATCGTTGCGCGCACCGTCACGATCGACGGCCAGCCAGCGGTTCTCGACGCGTTTGGCCGCGCTACCTTCACGCCGACAGTGCCTGGTAAGGTACATGTCGTCGCTACGGTCACGGACGAGGATGGCCGGACGGCCGAGGCCACGGCGGTGATCAGGATCCGCGACCCGTTCGACAACGACCCGCCCACCGTGGAATTTGCCGCCGGTCTGCAGCAATCGCGCATTCCGAATGCCGTCGCGGTCCGCGGCACGGTTTCCGATACGAATCTCGACAGCTGGCGTCTGGAACTGGCTCGAGTGAGTTCCGGAGCCTTTGTGCAGGTAGCAGGCGGCGCGACGAATCGCGACAACGACGTCCTGTACGTGCTGAATCCCTCGGAGCTCGCCAACGGCTTTTACAAGCTGCGTCTCTCTGCCACGGACATCTCGGGCCGAGCCAGCCAGACCGAGGTGTTGTTCGAGGTCAATTCGGCGAACAAGCTCGGCCACTTTTCGCGTATCGAAACTGATTTAACCACCGTGATCGACGGCGTGCCGGTCCAGATCAATCGCGCGTACGATTCCCTGAGTGCTGCCGAGAAAGGCAGCTTTGGCCACGGCTGGCGGCTCGCTGGCAGGGACTTTTTCGTCGAAACGAACGTTCCTCTCACGG
>SYLK01000676.1 GCA_005809115.1 Planctomyces sp.
AATTGCTGCCATCACTCGCCCGGTGCGCCGATGAAGTGTGTATGGTGCGGTCTCTGCATACGCTGGTGAATGACCATGAAGGAGCCATTCGTCACCTGCAGACGGGCAAGACCAGAATCGGTCGCCCGACGATGGGAGCCTGGATTGCCTATGCCCTGGGCACCCGGAATCCCGATCTGCCTCCGTACGTTGTTCTCTCTGACCCCAATCACGATCAGGTGGACGGCATCCGCAACTGGAGTGCCGGGTTTCTGCCGCCCGCATTTCAGGGAACACCAATCCGCTCGGACGGACCGGCGTTGTTTGATCTGGCTCCCGCTGCGGGAGTGACGCCGGAAATGCAGCGGGCTCAGCTCGATCTGCTGCAGTTTCTGAACCATGATCACCGAGCCCGGTACCCGCATCTGGGCGAACTGGATGCCCGGATTGCGAGCAACGCGCTGGCGTACAATATTCGCTACGAGATCGCTGAGGCCATGGACGTGACTCAGGAGACCACCGAGACACAGAACCTGTACGGAATGGACCGGCAGGAAACCGGAACCTACAGTCGCCGCTGTCTGATGGCGCGTCGTCTGCTCGAACGCGGCGTCCCGTTCGTCGCGGTCTTCAATGACAGTATCCTCGGCGATCCGTGGGACACGCATTTCGACCACAACGGGCGAACCCGCAAAGTGGCCGCCAATGTCGACCCGCCGTCCGCCGGTCTGATTCTGGACCTGAAGCGCAGAGGCATGCTGGAGGACACGATCGTGCTGTGGATCGGTGAATTCGGACGGCTGCCGGTGGCTCAGTCCGGAGATGGCCGCGACCACAATCGACACGCCTTCACGGCCCTCATCGCCGGCGGCGGGTTTCGGCCGGGGCTGGTGTATGGAGCGACCGATGAGTTCGGGTACAGGGTTGCCGAGAAGCCCGTCGCTGTCGGAGAACTGCACGCCACGATTCTGCAGCAGTTCGGGCTCGACCATACACTGCTGACCTGGCCTCACGAAGGCAGGGACGAAAGCCTGACAGACGCGGACATCACCGGTGTCGTCCCGGTTGACGCGCTGGTGGCGTGAGCCCGCACGGGCGATTCACCCTCTGCCGCCGGAATCACAGATTGGTTTCAGTCTGCCGCCTGCCCCCACACGGACCATGTGGCATTGCCGCCATTCAGCGCAACCCATCGTCCGGATTCGACCAGCGGACGGACGTTGCGGGATGACTGCACCAGCAGCAGGTCGACTTCGGCGGGAATCGCCTCCGGGTCGACTGTGTCACCCCGAAAAACGCGGGCCATGGCGGTTCTGCGACGCTCAATCTCCGGCGTATTGAACGGATGCCAGATCCACGGACGAATGTTCGCAAACGTGGGCAGCAGGTAATTCAGAACTTCGGATTCCGTCAGCACCACCGCCCCGGGAAACCGCTGATGCAGTTCGCGGAGTACTGCGCGATCGTCGACCGTCAGGTGGTATCCGCGCTGTCCCAGCCAGAGCCACTGAGAATGGACCACGGCAAAGACGCCATTGTCGGTGAGCAGCAGCAGAAACAGGCCCAGAGCCGGGACGCGAAGAGTCAGCGATCGTGCTGAGATTTTCTGCCACAAGGTCTGCAGCGTCGGCAGTCCGATCAGAAAGAGCGGCATCCAGATGTAGCCCCGCGTGAAGTGCAGCGGCTGCACGGGTTTCATCACCCGATCGTGAAAGACCAGTCCGGTGGCCACGATCAGTGCGCACACCAGAAACTGCTCGGCAGCCGTCAGCGGATGGGCAACGGTGGCTGAAAGTGCTGGCATCTTTCCAGTCGGGGAATCGGGCGCCGACTCCGGTCCGACCTCAGATGCTCCGGGCAGCGCCGCCAGGAGTCTGGCTGCAGCGGGAATCAGTACCGGTGTGTACGCCAGGGCTGCCGAAAACCACGACAGGCTCCAGTCCAGTTCCCAGACATCCTGCAGGCGGCGGTGGTGTTCGAAACAAGGCAGCCAGATCCGGTAGTACCCCAGAAACGCCACCAGCATGATGCCGGCCAGCACCGAGAAGCACCATGCCGCGCGGTCTCGCCGGGTTGCGAGCTGCACCGTCCGCCACAGGTTGAGCGTCAGCAGCAGTTCCAGGCCGGACCAGGGGTGAGTCGTCGCCAGCGCTGCGCACCACAGCGTGCCACGCAGCCGGCGGCCCCGCATTTCGCAGCACCAGCAGCCTGCCACCAGAACATGGTAGACCGCCTCGGTCGCGAAGACTGCGTTCCGCCCCCAGTTCAGGAACCACAGTCCCTTGCCAGGATCGAACTGCAGCAACGAAGAAATCGGATCCGTCACCCCCAGCAGACTGGCGGCAAATCCTGCCGACGCCAGCAGGCCACCGCCCCACATCGCGAACAGATACGCCAGCGCCGAACTGCCCGCGACGCTCCGCAGCCCGACCAGTTTCCAGGTCATCGCCGCAAAGGCCAGTGACCCAAAGAACGTAGCCGCCATGAGAACGTCGCCGGGGTCGAGGTTCAGCCGGGCCGCCGGCAGTCCCAGGCCCCACAGCAGCCAGTGGCCGTAGATCGCCGGTGCCGCCCGGTCCGGGTCGTACGGGTTGGCGTACAGGAAGCCGTTGCCTCGTTCAAACGCCGCCCGGCCATTGGCCATGTAGTACGGCAGCTCTTCGTGATAGAATCCTGTCGCCGTCATCGGGCTGGAAGCAAGGTGCGACAGGGGAAGCAGCCAGAACGGGATCAGCGAGACAATCAGCAGCAGCAGGGGCGGCGCGGTCCACGCCGCCTCTGTCTGCTCGGGGTCTGTCTCGTCTTCCGGCGCAGCGCGGCGGGACAGACGAGCTTTCGGCCCGGGCGAGGCGAGCGGTCGTTCGGGCGGTGCGGTGCTGAACGGCATCGTGCTGGAAACATCCTGTCGCTGGCGCTGCTGTGCGGTCCTGGTGCCGTGTCCGAGCGTCTCCGTCGTGCCCGCACTCACAGGAATCTGTCAGGTTTGCCGTGTTTTGTCGAGACCGGAATTGAACTTCTCCCCGGGGACTCCCGGGATCAATCTCCGACCGCACGCGGCACTGCAGCAGGGGCATTTCAAGGAGTCAACTGTGTCAGTAGAGGACCCTGGCGACGCACCCGGCGCCGGAATGCGATGTTTTCTGGGGATCCCGATCACCCCCGTCGACGCCCTCTGCCGGATGACGTCGAAAGCCGAGGACCGACTGCGGGGATACCGCCTGACAAGGCCGGCCCAGTGGCACGTAACACTGGCATTTTTCCCGGACCTTCAGCCGCAACTGGTGGAGCAGATCATCGAGGACTGCACACCGGTCCTGCGTGTCACTCCGGCGTTTACCGCACAGATCTGTGGATTCGGTGCGTTTCCTTCGCCGGAACGCGCCGCCGTCGTCTGGCTTCGGCTGGAGCCGGCGCGGCGTTTTCAGGAGATCTGGCGCGTCCTGCGTCCCTGTCTGCCGCTGACGAGCGAAGACTCCTTGACACCGCATGTGACAGTCGCCCGGAAATCCCGGAACTCGCGGCATCGTCAGGACACGGCGACCGTCCGCGACCTCTGTCAGAAACAGTGGCAGCCAGTGAGTGTGGAGATCAGCGAAGTGGTGCTGTACCGGTCAGTGCCGGTCAGCCGCGGCTCGGAGTACCAGCGGCTGCATGTCTGGTCGCTCGCCGGCGGCTCGCATGCCGATGAACGAACTGACGGTGACAGATTCGTCTGAACTTCTGTAGAGTTCGCGGAGTCCGGCAGTGCCCTGCGCTGCATGGCGAATCGAGTCGGGCAGGGCGGGACAGAATTCCTGGTCCGTCTGCTGGATCATACACAGAGAACACCAGAGTGCCTCAGAACCATCAGGCGAACAGTGGCGGGCTTCCGGGGGCAGAACCGTCCCCGCAGGCCGAACGGGACACCGCATCGGAGCGATTCCATATTCGGATCGCCACACGCACGAGCGCATTGGCCCTGTGGCAGGCTGAGTATGTCGCGGCCCGGCTGCGCGATCTGCCGCAGCAACCGGTGGTCGAACTGGTGCGTGTAACCACTACGGGTGATCAGAATCAGACGGATGCGCTGCGTCAGTTCGGCGGAACGGGCGTTTTTACGCGTGAAGTGCAGAAGGCGGTTCTGGATGGCCGTGCGGACGTGGCGGTGCACAGCCTGAAGGATCTGCCAACGGAGAGTACGGCGGGCATGGTACTGGCGGCCGTTCCGGCACGCGCGCCGCGCTGCGATGCCATGTTGCTGCCACACACAGCAGCTCCCCTGAACAGCATTCTCGACCTGCCGCCGGGGGCGTCAGTCGGGACCGGAAGTCCGCGTCGTCAGGCGCAGCTGCGACTCCACCGACCGGACCTGCGGGTGCTGGAAATCCGTGGAAATATCGACACGCGGCTGCGAAAGCTGGATGAAGGCCAATACGACGCGATCTTACTGGCGGAAGCGGGGCTCGATCGCCTGGGTCTGGCTCAGCGGATCTCGGTGCGGCTGTGTCCGCCCGACTTTTATCCTGCGGTCAGCCAGGGGGCGCTGGGAATCGAATGTCGCGACGACGATGCCGCGACCCGGTCTCTGCTGGCTCACCTCACCTGTTCCCGGACTCTGGCAGAATCGCTGGCCGAACGCGCGCTCCTGCGGGCACTGCGCGCCGGATGCCATGCCCCGCTCGGCGTCTGGACCGAAGCCATCCCCGCCGGAATCTCACTGACGGGGATCCTGCTGAGCACAGACGGGGCCACATGTGTCCGGCAATCAGCGACAGGGGATGCGGAAGCGCCGGAAGAACTGGGACAGCACGTCGCACAACTGCTGCTGGAATGCGGTGGTGCGGCACTGCTGACGAATCGGGCTGACGAATCGGGCTGACGAATCGGGCTGACGAATCGCCGCACGTCTGCCGACGATTCGATGGCCGACGCGGCTGCCGCTGTAATCAGTGGCCAGTCAGCGCCCAGTCAGCGGCCAGTCAGTGGCCAGTCAGCGGCGTGACTGTGGCGGGCAGGATGGCAGGCAGTGTCACTTCAAAAATCGTGCCGGCGCCGGACGAACTGACGAGTCGAATGTCGCCCTGCAGCGTCTGCTGCACCAACTGACGGCAGACAAACAGTCCCAGACCCGTTCCGGCTTCCTTCGTGGTAAAGTACGAGCAAAACAGCTGCTCCTGGACGGATTCCGGAATCCCATGCCCCTCATCACGCACCTGAATCGAAACTCGGCGGTGCCCGCCCGTATCGGCGGGCAGGAGCTGCGTCGAGATCGTGATACTGACACCTTCTTCGGTGGCATCCAGCGCATTCAGAATCAGATTCAGCAGCACCTGCACGAGCTGATCATAAACGGTGCGGATGACCGGAATCTCGGGTGAAAACTGTGTCTCGAAGTGCTTGCCTTTCCAGCGTTTATAGTATTTGGCGATATTGACGGCATCATTGATGGCCGCATGCACGTCGACACTGGATGCCTGCTGATTGGTCGGGCGGCTGAAGCCGATCAGTTCCCGCAGCGTTTTCTGAATGCGGGTCAGCTGACCATCGACCATCTGCAGCCGCTCC
>SYLK01000677.1 GCA_005809115.1 Planctomyces sp.
GATATCAAGACATTGCGTGAAGAAACGAAAGCATGGTCGGATGATGTAAACGCAACACAGCGAGGCGTTGACTGGCAAATGAAGATCACCGATGCCCGGACAAAACTGAAATCCGTGTACCCGACAATTAAGGTGTGACACAGCACTAGGAGACAGTCTCATGCCAGGTGGGCGGAGTCAGCTGACCGGAGGTGTCGGTCGGGGGGGAGTGTTCAGGGATGGAGCCGATGAACCGTGTCGCTGTCGCAGTTCGCTGCATGTCCCTCCTGCTGCTCCTGCAGGGCCTGACCGGTTGCGTCGCGGTACAAAAGGGGCGGCCCGAGCTGGCGATGATGCCGATGCCGAGAGAACTCGACAAGATTTCTCTGCCGGCCTATCGCGTGGAACCACCGGACATCCTTCTGATCGAGGCGGTGAATCAGGCGCGACGTGCCGATGAACCGCTGCGAACCGGCGATGAGCTGCAGATCCAGATTGCGGACGGGATTCCGATCGACCTGGGCGATCCGGATCTGGATCCGATTGAAAAGCAGGTTCGGCTCGACTTCGAGCGGCAGTTCAAAGTCATCAATGGCCCGTATCTGGTGCGACCGAACGGTTATGTGGATCTGGGTCCCGAATATGGAGTGATCCGCGTGGCCAGCCTCACATCGGACGAGGCGGAAGCGGCTATCGCACAGCACCTGACCGAAAAACTGGGTTTGAAGGCTCCGAAGTTGTCAGTCTCTCTGATGACGCTGGCGGCGAAACAGCCAGTTGCCGGTGAGCATCTGGTCCGTCCGGATGGCACGGTATCTCTGGGTGTCTATGGCAGCGTGTACGTCGCCGGATTGACGCTGAGTGAAGTCAAGTTCGCGGTGGAGAACCACCTGCAGCCCCATATCGAGCAGCCTGAAGTCAACGTGGACGTGGTTGCCTACAACAGCAAAGTCTACTACGTCATCACCGACGGCGGTGGTTTTGGTGAGCAGGTGGTGACTCGCCCGGCGACCGGAAATGAGACCGTTCTGGATGCGGTGGCCAGTATCAACGGGCTGTCTGATGTGTCCTCGAAACGGATGTGGATCGCGCGACCTGCGCCGACCGGTCCTGAGCAGGCTCAGATTCTGGAAATCGACTGGACGGCGATCGCTGCCCGTGGAATCACGACGACGAACTATCAGGTCCTCCCGGGGGACCGCATTTATATCATGGCAGACCACATGATCGCCGCGGACAATGTGATGACGAAGCTGTTCGCTCCGATCGAACGGATTGTGGGCTTCTCGCTGCTGGGTACCAGTGCGTATCGGCAGTTCAAGTTCATAAATCAGCAAAATATCGGTGGAGTCGGTGGAGGCGGTGGAGGCGGGAATCCGTAACGTTCGTCGACCGCGAAGTGACGCAGGTCGCACAGAGACAGCGTGAGGTTAAAGGCAAGGAAGTACTTTCATGCGGTTCCTCAGGTCCGGGCGAATTCGGTCAGCATTTCAGGGGCTGGTCTCTGCCTGTCTGCTGTTGTCCCAGGCGAATGTCACGGCGGGTGATCACGGTGGCTGGGGGATGACCCTGCTGCGCCCCTGGAAACCTGGCAGCCACCAGAACTGTGACCCGCAGCAGAAGCCGCACGTCCGATGGCTGATGAGTGAAAAGAAACTGGAAAAGACCAATCCGTTCATTCGCAAAGCCGTCGAATATCCGGTGATCTCGCCACACTGTTCTCCGAATTTCGGCCATTATCAGACTCGCTGGAGCAGTTTCCCGGAAGGTGCCGGTGATCCGTACTGCAGCCTGCTGAGCCCGGTCCAGTATTCGACCGGCGCTGCGTCGGCAGACGAAATCCTTCCGATGCCGGTGCCAGCAACCCCTGAGGATGGAGCGCTGCCGGAGGACGCACCCGAGGAAACGGAAGGGGGCGGAAGTGATCCGCTGGACCTGGATTCGCCGCCTGAGCTGATACCGGCAGATGAAGCGCCGACCACCGAGCCGTCTGATACTGTGGAAGGCGCCTCCTACCGACCGGCGAAACTGCCGCTGCTGCTCAGAAAATACGCGGAACAGAATGGTCGCGGCATCCCGGACGGCGGATCCAGCCTGCCGGTCAGCGAGGTCTTCGGGCTCTCTCCCATTCCGGAAATGTCCGTCATCCGAAAATAGTGGCCCTGGCTTCCAGCCCATGCAAGGAAGAGACGAGGCGGCAAATGCCGTCGAGGAGCGGTGACGCGGCAGATCGACCGCTCACGCAGGCGTTGTCAGGCGTTCTGATTTCCGCGAGGTTTCTTAAAGCACCCGGCCACCCGCGTCAGTGATGGTCCCCCCCACGGCGTAGCGACCGTCATCCTGGCGGCGACACCATTTCACCAGCAGCTGAAATTCCGCCTGAGGGTTTCCCGGGCCATCCAGGATACTGCAGAGCACCGATGTCCCGGCTGTCAGGGGCGTCTCCGTCAGCAGTCCCACACTGGATTCGGCGGAGCTGGTTTCCTGAACGCCGACGTCTGTCAGCTCGGCCGTGTGCAGGAAACCGTCCGGCAGTTCGATCCCAACCATCAGATTCAGCGGAAGTCGCTGCATCATGCGATGCTCAGACCGCTCCGGCTGCGATTCCTGATCCGAAGTCATCCAGTTCATTCCCTCAGCAGGCCGAAAACATCCGTCTTGTTCGCCGACGGTGTGGTCCCGTGTCGTCCCCATGGTTTCGACGTTCCGCGCACTTTGTTGCAGAAAAATTGTGCGAGATGAACGGTATCCTCCGCACCATGGCTCACTGAGCTGCAAGTGAAATTTGTGTAACGGGTTAAGCATGCGATTCGCTTTACGAAGTGTCGCCCGTTCGGCACACTTCTGCTCGGAAATCCCCGTGTGGTTTGCGCCGGGATTTCACACTGCACCGATCGATCTGACCGCCACACAGACGCCATCAGGAATGATCCCACGATGA
>SYLK01000056.1 GCA_005809115.1 Planctomyces sp.
ACGCGTTGACGACGCTGACCGCTCTGGATGATGCCGACGAACAGAATGGCTGTCTGTGGATCGTGCCGGCCAGTCACAAACGAGGCCAGATCGAAACGGGCCTGAAGCCTGCAGGCAAGCAGGCGGAAAAACCGATCGAGCTGGTCGTGGACGAATTGACGGCGATCCCCGTGCCGATGAAGGCCGGCGAGACGATCGTCTTCCACTGCTGGATGCTGCACAAATCGGAGGGCAATTTCTCGCCGGACCGTGATCGGCGAATTCTGTTTCTGCGCTATGCCGATGCCGACGCAGTCGAAGTCTACAACGAGCGCTGCCCCCGAGTGGGGCCGTTGCTGCGGGGTGTGACGAAGTTCTCCGACGTCGAACGATTTGAAGTAGAAATCCTCCACGGGATCGGACGATGAAACTCCCGTCGTTGTTGATCGCAGGTCTCCTGTGGTTCATGGGCCAGCGAATCTGATCAACGATGTGGACGCTCTGCCTGATGACGGCTCCAGAGGGCCGCCTTCGTGACGGATTTCCGCTCGACGAGGCCCTGTCATACACTGAACTGAGGCGGGCTCGCTGCAGCCTCCCCTGATTGATCGGCGGCACGGATCAACTGCCCGTGCGCAGCAGATGGGATGTGCAGCCAGCCGGAATCCCCGGTGCTGCGAAACAAAAGTGATCGACACCTGAGGATATGCGCGGCGATCAATCCTTTCACGTGAACAGGAGACGTCCTGATGTCTGTCAACGGCAGCCGATTTCTTTGGGTGCTCGTATTGTCGGCCGTGCTGTTCGCGGGGGACTTCATCACCGCCGAGGAAACGCCGGCGGACAAGTCTGGTCCGCGGAATCAGGAACCACGGCCGAAGGTCTTTCATGTCGTGCAGGAGCTGCCGGCTTATCACGGCGGCTGCACGAATCGATTTCATCGCAGCGAACAGGGTGAAGTCGTGCTGGATTGCGGTGGCGAGGCCGACATCGCCACCACGGACGGCGGCCGGACCTGGCAGCGGTCTTTGATGATTGAACCACCGGAACCACTCCCCAGGAAGCCGGAAGGCTTCGGCGAACCGACGGTTGCGGAACTGGCCAATGGGACATTTTGGATGGTTTTTCGCTCCATCTTCGGCGAACTCTGGCAGTGCCAGTCGAAGGATGGCGGATTGACGTGGGGGCCACCCAGTTCGACGGGGTTGGCATCACCTCTCGCGAATCCCCGAGCCGCGACGATCCCCGGAACAGGGATCGTGGTGCTCGTGTGGAACTTTGCCAGACCGGGGCGGACGACGGTCTGGGGAACCGGTCCCAGTCCAGCGAACGTCTGGGGACCGCGGATGCCGCTCGCGCTTTCCGTCAGTCACGATGGCTGTCGCACCTGGAGTTGCCCAACCATCATTGATGAGCGGAAGTCGCTGCACGCGAATCTGTATTTCTCGGACTCCGAGTTGTTTATCACATACGAGTTTCAGCCGCCTGGCGCGCAACAGTATCAGACGGGCCTCGCCGTGTACGATCTCAAAGAGCTGGCCAACCAGCCCGCGTGGATGCAGGAGTCGATTCAACCGTATCTCGATGCCGGGCTGGTGGCGCCGTGGCTTGAGCGGAACATCCCCTGAGGCTGAGGCAAAACAACTCGCAACAACCCCAGCAACCGCCATCACCGACTCAGTGATCGATCTGCAAAAAAAGCTGGAATTCGTCTTTCCCTGTTCCCTGGCTGAAGTCGCCTCATGCGACACAAATGGTCAAATCACACGATGCACAGAGTTCCTGCAATCATGGCATTGGCGTTGCCAATTCTGTTGTTTTCGTCACCACTCCCGGCGCAAAGCCGACAGGCCCCGCCGGGGATGTTCAAGGATCTGGACGACGAGATCCTGGGCGACGCGCTGATCATTCACGGCAAGCAGCTCTTCATTGATGACTACGTCATCGGTGATCTGGACGGCGTCGAGCGGAAGCTGAATCAGCCGGTCAAACATCCGCAGAATCCGGTTCTGAGACGCGATCGACCGTCTGACGGATTCGCGACCGATTACGGGACCGTGGTTTACGATCCGAAGGACCGGCTGTTCAAAATGTGGTACCAGGTGCTGCAGGGCGTCGCCAAAGACGGAGCCAGCCACCAGTATCTCGTCGGGTTCGCCACGTCGGTCGACGGTGTGCACTGGGAAAAGCCCATCACGAATGCACAGGCCGACAATAACCACATCGTGATGGAGCCTCCCGAGAGATTTATCGGCGGACCGGGTGTGATGATCGATGATCGCGACGAGAATCCTGAACGTCGATTCAAGATGATGTATGTGGCCAATCCCGAGGCCAAACCCAGTTCGCTGTCGACACGGATCGCCTGCTCGGCGGATGGCATTCACTGGCAGCAGGAAGCCGCGAACCCCGCCATTCCGTTCAGCGACACACAGATTTCTCCCTACTGGGATCAACGGCTGGGTCGCTACGTGGCCTATCTTCGCTTTGGTCCTCCCAATGTGCGGAATGTCAGTCGCATTGAGAGTGAAGATTTCGTGCATTGGTCACCCAAGGTGACTGTGCTGAGAAAAACAAAACTGGATACACCCTACAGCACCGAATTCTACACGATGACGGGCGTCCCGTACGCAGGAATCTACATTGGACTGCTGAACACCTATCATGGCGAAACAATCTCGCCCATTCCTGCTGACCAGCAGTGGATGGATCGCGTCAATAATCAACTGGTTTTCAGTCGCAATGGCATCACCTGGCAGCGGGTTGCTCAGCACGGTGCCCTCACGTCGAGCGAACTGAAGGACGATCGTGACTGGAAACGGGAAGCCGAACAGGCCACATTTCTTCCCTATGGAACCGCAGAGGACGACTGGGATTGGGGGCAGGTCTATCCGCATCACCCGCCACTCGTCGTGGACGATGAAATTCGTATTTACTACGGAGGTACGCGGAATCGACACTGGTTAAACTATCATCCCGAGCCGATCAACAGCGGCGTCGGCCTGGCGACCCTGCGGCTCGACGGCTTTGTTTCCGTGAACGCCGGAGACGAACAGGGAACGTTGACGACGAAGCGACTGGTCTTCCTGGGCGACTCTCTCGAAGTGAACGCCAACGCCGCAGAAGGCTCACTCACCGTCGAGGCTCTCGACGCCGAGGGCATGGTCATCGAAGGCTTCGGCATTGCCGACTGC
>SYLK01000678.1 GCA_005809115.1 Planctomyces sp.
AACACCAGACAACTGACGGCAGGTAACACGAACCGCAGAGCGGCGCAACGACACGTTGATTTGCTGAATGCAGCCATGTGGCAGGGTATTTCGCAGAACAGATGGCTGGGAAGGCGCGTAAGGAGAGACCCTGATTCTAGTCTGCCTGAATGGCGTCCGTCAAAGAGAATCGAAAAAAACGATCAGTTTCGGACATTTTCGTCCGAAGAACTCCTCAGACGTCGGAGTCGGCTGTCTTTTTTCGCGGCATCCGGGAGCACTGTGAAATGTGGCTCAGGCACAAGGCGGCGATGCTGACCCTGTCTGTTGTATTCTCCGGATTCGTCGGATTCGTCGGATTGTCCGGTTCTGCCGCCGCTGCCGCGGCGGCACTCCCGCCGGAGGTGCGGAAAGAGCTGTCGGATCTGCAGAAGGAACTGAAGGGCGTTTCACAGCTGGTTCGTCAGAAAAAAGTGGACCAGGCCCGGCAACTCATCAGCCGGGCAGAAAGTCGACTGGCCGAACTGATGATCCCTGACGACGAAAAGGACCGCGCGGTTGCTGCGCTCAGGAGTCAGCTGATCAAGGCCAGGAGCAGTATCCCGGTCGGTTTTGAGGCCGAGGTGGCTCCGATCCTGAAGCAGAACTGTGTCCGCTGCCACGGTGCGGAACAGGCGAGCGGCAACCTCAGACTCCACACGTATGCGGCGATGTCGCAGGGCGGCCGCAGCGGGCTGCTGGCTCGTCCGGGATTTCCGCGGCAGAGTCTGATCGTGGCCCGGCTTGCGGCCGCCACCGATGCAGAGCGAATGCCGCGGGGCGGTGAGAAGTTGTCGGACAAGGATCTGATGACAATCGCTCGCTGGATTGAACAGGGAGCCGTGTTTGATGGCGAGAATTCTGAGTCGCCGATCGGCGACTCCCTGGTGCCGAAAAAACCGCCTGTCAAGGTTGTGCCAGCGGATGGTTCCGAAACCGTGTCATTCAGAAAAGACATCGCCCCGTGGGTCGTCAATATCTGCACGGGCTGCCACTCGGGTGAAAATGCGCGGGGCGGCTACCGCATGGAGACGTTCGAGCAGTTCCTCTCCGGAGGCGATACGGCGGCGACCATCGTTTCCGGAGACCCGGACGGGAGCTACATCGTGGATCTGGTTCTGCGCCAAAAGCCACTCCGGATGCCGGCCGGACAGGCACAACTGAAGCGATCTCAGGCCGTTGCGCTGGAAACCTGGATCCGTGAAGGAGCCCGTTTTGACGGGACGGATGCCGCAGCGCCGATGCGGAGCCTCGTTCCCACACCCGCTCAGATCGAAGCGGCCCGTCTGGCTGCTATGACGGAAGAAGAATTCAATGCCAGGAGACTGCTGCAGGCCGCCGAGTTCTGGAAACGCATCGCCCCCCGATCCACCACCCACACCGTAACGACGGAGCATCTTGTCGTGTTCGGAGATCCCGACGAGGCCAGGTTGCGGGAATTCAGTACGCGCGGAGAAGCACATGTCCTCGCTCTGACTGAAAAATACAAACTGGAGACCGCCGAAAAACCCTGGCGAGGCCGTCTGATCGTGTTCGTGACAAAGGAACGATTCGAATACGAAGAATTCAATACCGTGCTGATGGACGGGCGCCGAACCCCGCGAAGTATCTCCGGGCACTCCGTCGTTACCGAAAATCTCGACACGGCCTATATCGTCATGCACGACGTGGGCGACACCGCGCCATCAAATTCGCTCAGCTCGGCTGACCTGCTGAAGTCCCTGCTCGGACAGGCATGGATCAGTCGCCGCGGCAAACCGCTGCCAGACTGGCTGATCCAGGGATTCGGCACGATGGAAATCGGTCTTTCGTCGTCGTCGGATTACCTCAAGGACGGATCCGGCAGAGCTGCCACCGCCTGCCGCACTCTGACAAATCCCGCCGACGTCTTTGCCGATGGCTCCTTTGCTCCCGAAGACGTTGGCAGGATTGGTTACCTGGTCGTGCGTTTCCTCATGGCGAGTGGCGGTCAGCGAAAACTGCAGCAACTGGTCGACGAATTGCAGCGTACTGCGGATGTCAACGAGTCGCTCCAGAATGTCTACGGCGCCTCGGCAGAAACCCTGGGGCGAGCATTCATCGCCTCTGGCGGGCGCTGATATTTGCCCGCCGTTCCGTTCAGCACTCAGCACTCAGTCGAGAATTGAGGGTGGCAGGAATTCGAAATACCCGAGCTGCATTTTCCCGTTCTCCTCGACCAGCACGAATTTCAGGTTCAGATACGGACCATCACCCGATTCGAACTCATCGCCGTTTACTGCGAATGCTTTTCCCGACCGGATGTCGTCCACGGAAACACCGAGTTCCACCGCGGCCCGTGCCACTTCTTTCTCGGGGATCCGGCATCTGAGCTGAGTCCGGAGGCTCGCACGTCGGATCTCAATGGGCACCTTCGGTGGCATGGCTCCCGGATTGAACATGTCGGACCAAACTGGATCGGGAAGACTCGCTTCAGCGCATGTGGCGATACCAGCTCAAACAATGCTTCGCAGTTTCTGCCGACGATCGCTTCAAGGATCGGCGGCAGAAATTCGCATCGTGCGTTCAAACTGCTTTTCGAACAGTTGACCGCGGTGAAAACTGCCGCAGAAAAAGGCCCGTCACCAGAAGTCCGGCAAACCAGAGACCATCCGGTTCCGGGACCGCGACAGCATCCGAAATCACAGCCGAAAAATGCGACCCGTCGGCCCGTGGTGAATTCGGACCATCGCGCGTCGTTTAGACCCCCAGCGGATCAATTACAAAATCGATCAGTGAGCCCACGGACACCGGAACCGTCAGGACGCCCTGAACTCCCGTACCATCGGCATTCGCAATGAACTGGGTCAGCTTTTCAACGCCATCCACGAAAATGCGCCCCGTAATCCCTCCGCCATTGAGATTGGTCGTGTTGAGCTTGTGGATGTCATATGCGATCGAAACGGGACCTGCCAGACTGCTCTGAAAACGGCGAATCGCCCACAGGATGCGGTCCTGCCCATCGATGTCGACTCCCGTCGGGTGACCACCGACCGCATTGATGCTCAGAAACGTATTGTTCTCCTCGCCCGGTCCCGGCGGTGATGGCACCAGTGCATCACTGGCCTTCCAGTTGTTGTCAGGAGCGTTCGCAACATCGAACTGCGTAAAGCCGGCTGGGTTGTAGGGTGCCCCGTCGGTTTCGTCGTAGAATCCATAAGACCAGCCGTCCTGTCCCTGCACGAGCGAAAAGTCGGCAATCGAATCTGCGATGATTCCTGCCCGGGCGTGCGGTGCGGCGACAGCGATCAGAACGATCGCCGTCATTCTCAACGAAAGTCTCATAACCTGATTCCCCCATGTCTCTGTTTGCACGTTTCAGATGCTCGGTGCCCCCTGCAGACGTCCCGCAGCCTCGAAACGTGCCACCGCACAGAACGTGCAGCGACTGTCGGTAAATTGCACTGTGTTGCCCGCGCTACCCGTATTGTTGCCCGCGCTACCCGCGTTGCTCTGTGTCGCCCGCGTTGTTGCCGGCATTGCGACGGTGAGTCTGGCGAATCCTGGTACGCAGTGTCAACGAAGTTCGTGGCGCAACCCGCTTCGATGACAGGAATCAGCCGCTGACGGTCTGCGCGCGTTCCAGGCCGGATGACAGAAACATGCGGCTCAGTATCAGGTGCGTCGGCATGAAAATACACAGCGGCAGTCCGACCATCATCATGCCGAACCAGAGGTGGAGCGGCAGCCAGAAGTGAAAAAACGACAATCCTCGGGTAAACAATGAGAGCGACGGATCAAACATGTAACCCGTCATGCCAACCAGCGGATATCCCTCGGCAGTGGACACTAAATCGGCCATCCACAAGACCTCTGGCAACAGGATCCCCACGGCACTCATTGATGACAGCAGTCGGTCCTCACGCCACAGTGCCACCAGCGTCAGCAGCAGCGCCACGTGACAAAAGTACAGAAAATTCGTGGGCCCGTAAGCGGACCAGTACCAGGGCACCAGCACGGCCACGAACGACGAGTACAGCAGCTTCAGCCACAACGGGATCTTTCCCGCAGGCTTCACGGACGGAACAGGGTCGGTCAACGGCATGCAATGCTCCCTGCCGCGGACGAGGAACCCATCCGCAGTGCCCCGCAGCACCGCTGCGGGGGCCACGGGATTCCATGGACGGTTGTCCGGAGAATCCAGCCAGCGGTCCTTAGTCGGCGGACGAACCGGCGGCGGGCGGAACAAAGCACACGCGCCGTGTCAGAAGAATCAGGCAAGGTCATTTCTCCGGAGGTGGCCGCCACCACCTGAAACAGCACGCTGCGCGCCGTCGCAATTTCAGACCAATTGACCAGAAGGCTCCGACGAAACCGGAACTGGTTCCCCTGGTCCTGCGAAAAAACCCTGCGAAACAGGACCACCAAAGGGTGTCTGTCCCGGTTTTGTGGCTAAGATCTCGGATTGGCACGGTCGAGCAGCCTGGCGTTCGCAGTGCCGGGTCACCAGTTGCTGAGTGCAAAGGAATCGAGCGGAGACGCCCCATGAATGATCAGCCCCATGAATGATCAGACCTCTGACGCCCCGGGAAGTCCTCAGGTGCCCCCCCACAGTCTCACGGATCATGAGGGCATCCTCGGCGTCCGGGCCGTTCCGTCGACCAACAGCGTGGAAATCGCCTTCGATCCGGCTCGACTCACTGAGGCCGAAGTGCGGGGGCTGGTGCAGGAACATGAACCGGAGATGTCGGCTGCGCTGCAGAAACTGACACTGCGGCTTGAGGGCGCGGCGAGTGAAGCTGCGGCGACGAAGCTCGAACGTCGGATCGAGCGACTGCCCGGTGTGCGGCGGGCGACGGCGACGTATCTGGGTCGGATTCTCAGCCTGTCGTTCGATGCGTCAGAGGCGCCGGCAGCGGCTGTGCTCGCGGGGATTCAGCAGGCCGGGGCCAGGGTGCGTTCGTTCGAAGAAGCGTCTCGCGAAGAGGCCACGGCGTCCCTTTCGCAGAAGATCCGGTCCGGTGAACTGAATGATGAAATTTCCTGTGGTCTGGGTTTCCTTCTGCTGCTGATCGCGGCGGCGCTGGAGAACCTGTCCGGCCACCGGACTCTCGTCCACCTGGCCTACGCGGGCGCGTACCTGCTGTGCGGTCAGCAGGGCGTGCGGTCCGCTGCCGCGTCACTCCGCGAACGCGTGCTGGATGTGGATGTGCTGATGGTTCTGGCTGCCGTGGGCGCTGCCATCGTGGGAGCGCCCTTTGAGGGCGCGCTGCTGCTGTTCCTGTTCAGCTTTTCCAACGTGCTCCAGCGTTACGCCATGCAGCGAACTCAGCAGGCCATCAGGGCACTGCTGACCCTGCGACCCGACACCGCAATGGTCCGGCGGGGCACCGCCGTGGTGATGGTGCCGGTGGAGGATCTGGAGGTCAGTGACATCGTCGTCGTCCGGCCCGGAGAACACATCCCGGTGGACGGCGTGGTTCACGAGGGACGCAGCAGTGTGGACGAGTCTTCTCTGACGGGTGAATCCCTGCCCGTCACGAAGATCGCGGGAAATCTGCTCTTCGCCGGCACTCTCAATCAGACCGGCGGGATTGAAGTCCGGGTCACAAAACGGGCGGAAGATTCCACGATCTCGCGTATGGTGAAGCTGGTGGCCGCAGCGCAGGCGGAGAAGTCCGGCACGCAGCGATTCCTCGAGCAGGCCGAACAGTATTATGCCACCGGAGTCATCGCGTTTACCGTGGGCGTGTTCCTGCTTCCCTGGCTGCTGTCCGCTGAGCCGTTCGCGGCCGCCTTCTACCGCGCGATGACGGTCATGGTCGTGGCTTCTCCCTGTGCTCTCGTGATCAGTACTCCGGCCACCGTGCTTTCCGCCATCGGCGGTGCTGCGCGGCGTGGAATTCTGATCAAGGGCGGTTCACACCTGGAGCGAGCGGCCGACATTGAGATCGTGGCCATCGACAAGACGGTAACCCTGACAGCCGGCCGACCATCTCTGACAGAAATGATCACAGCGTCAGGCGTGCATGCGGTCAGCCGTGACCTGCCGGACGAAGTGCTCCGGCTGCTGAGTGCGGCGGCGGCGCTGGAAGCAAAGTCCGAGCATCCTCTGGCGACAGCGATTGTCCGAACCGCCGCTGCCTGCGATCTGCCCGTCCTGACGGCGACGGACTTTCAGTCGGTAACCGGCCGGGGTGCTGAGGCGACCGTCGGCTCAGTACGCTATGTCGTGGGCAGTCGTCGGTACTTTGACGAGCTGAACGCCGAGGCGACGTCGTCCCTGGAATCGTCGGCAACGGCACTGCAGTCGAAGGGCCGGACCTGCGTGTGGCTCGGAATCCGCACAGGCGGAACGGTGACTGCGCTCAGCGTTCTGGCGCTGGCCGATACCCTGCGGCCTGAAGCGCGTCAGCTCACGGCCAGTCTGCGCCGACTGGGTGTGCGAAAAGTCGTCATGCTGACCGGAGATCAGCGACTGGTGGCGGAATCCATCGCCGCAGAGGCCGGCATTGATGAAGTGCGGGCGGGACTGCTCCCGGAAGACAAGGTGGCCGCAATCCGAACGCTCCGGGAAGAAGGCCGGGTGATGATGATCGGTGACGGCGTGAATGATGCGCCGGCACTCGCGGTGGCCGATGTGGGTGTGGCCATGGGGGCGGCCGGTACGGACATCGCCATGGAAACGGCTGACGTCGTGCTGATGGGCGATCAGCTGCAGAATATCGCCCTGCTGGTGGCGTTGGCGCGCCGCGCGCGGCATGTCCTGCTGCAGAACCTGATCTTTGCCGGTGGCGTGATCGTCGTACTCGTCACACTCGCTCTGGGCTTCCGGCTGCCGCTGCCGGCCGGCGTCGTCGGACACGAGGGCAGCACCGTCATCGTCTGCCTGAACGGGCTGCGTCTGCTCTTTCTTCGCCCCCTGAGTCCTCAGACTCCGCGGCGCTGACCGATGCCGGGCTGACCGATGCCGCGCTGCCAGAGACCTCGCTTCCAGATGCCGCCGGCCCTGCCACAGCACCTGCTGCCGATTCACTCAGAATCGGCTGATAGCGATAGTAAACTTCCAGCGTCAGTGTCGCGAGACAGGTCGTCAGCAGTCGACCCCCGGCACGGCTGTAGTCGTCACGATCCCGCGGCGTCCAGCTGCCCCGAGCCTCGCCCTGACTCTCCTGCCAGCTGATCAGGTCGTCCCGCAGCCGCGAATTCCATCGCTCCCATTCGGCGCCACCCCAGTTTCTCAGCACCTGTGTGGCGAAATAATTGTAGTACAGATTATCGTACGGGCCACGCCGATCCAGCAGTGCGATTCCCCCGCGGAGGTTTCCGTCGTCGCGGCCCCACCACAGATACATCCGACTCAGCAGGGCCATCGCGGTGACCGAGACCTGATACGTTTTCTTCTCGAGTTCATAACCATAACGTCCCTCGTCATCCACCTGGATGCTGTCGAGATAATGCATCACGCCGTCCAGCGACGCCTGCGGTACTGTCAGTTTTGCCTTTCGCGCAGCCATCAGCGCCATGACCTGTGTCGCCGTCGCTGAGGTTGAACCGGCCTGCTGCGGCAGGTAACGCCAGCCACCTCCCCGCGGGTCCTGGGAATTGACGATGAACCGGACTGCGGCCTCCGCCGCCGAACGCAGCCGTCGGTCCTTTGTCATGGCATAGGCTTCGCAGAGTGCCAGCGTCGCAGCACCATGCACGTAATACGCCTCGTTCGGCTCCTGATCCCGACTGCCTTTGTTCAGCACCCCCCGAAGATCCAGGCCGGCCGGTGTCTGGATTCCGGCACTCATCAGAAACGCCAGACCCGCTTCCAGATTGCGGCGATAGATCGAATCACGACTCGTATGTGTCTGCCCGGCGGCCAGAAACGGCAACACGGCCCATGCCGTTCCGCCAATCGGATTGTGGATCGATCCCGGATGGCTGCAGGCACCGATATCAGCAAAGTCCCAGCTGCCGTCACGCCGCTGCCGTGAAGCCAGCCATTCCAGCGCCAGCTGCACGGACGACTCGCTGGCCGCCGATCCTCCGTATTTCTGCAGCATCTGCTGTCGGCCTGCGGCAGTGCGGCCGTCCACAGATGCGGTGGCAGCACTGGATTCGACGGCGGAAGGACGAGTTCCCTCCTGCACCTCCGGCAGCGGAGCGTCCGCGACTTCCGGTTCCGTGCTCGATTCCGATTCCTCTGCCTCTGCGGCCATTTCATCGGCAGGAGGTTCCTCCGGCTCTGCGGGTTCTTCGATCGGTTCCGGAGTCTCCTGCTCCAGTTGCTCGCCCACCTCGTCATGCGGTGGTTCAACCGGCAGCGACTCTTCGACAGCCGCAGGCGCATCAGCGAACGAGGCCATGATCGGCGTGATAGCCGGACTGATTTCAATTTCCAGCTGAATCAGGGCCAGCACCAGCAGCGCGACGACCAGAAGCAGACTGCTGCACAACACCGGATTGCGGCTTCTTCTGATTTCTTCCACAGCCGTGCGGACGGGCGGCTTCAGATCCGATTTCTTTGCCCGAATGCGAACGCGATCCAGGATCTGCGGTGCCACCAGCCGGATTCGCTCAGCCAGTTCGCGGATGCGTCGGGGCCGATGATGCCGACGTCGGCCCGAATTCCCCGGCGCTTTCCCAGGCGCTCGAACCGCCGCCGCCGCAGCGCTGTCCGCGGAAGTTGCCGGCGCAGGTGTCTGCGGCGCAGGTGTCTGCGGCGATTCGATCCCCTCTTCTGGTTTCGGTTCCTTGTTCTGGTCGGTCGCTGCTCCTGCTGCGTGAGATTCCGCCGTCGGCACGTCTTCCGCAGTTTCCCCGGCGGCAACCCCGGAGGTCGGTGCGGCGCCGGTCCCGGGGGCCTCTGAGTTTTGCCGGACCCGATCATCCGATCCATCCGAAAGGACGTCCTGCGCCTTCGGCTCGGCCGTCTCCGGCTGTGGCATTTCACGCTGCAGTCGGCTGGCAAGATCCCCGTCAGGAACTCTGCCTGGTGCGGCCGGTGCAGGTGAGCTGGAGGCGGTCCCGTCCGGATGACTCCATGGCCAGGCGACCTGCAGAAGTCCCATCGGCGGTGCCGGCGCGCCTGTCGCCGCTTCCAGGTCCAGAAACTGAGTCAGCTCCGCGATTGATCCGAGCGTGCCGCGGCCGGCGTGTTCCGCCAGCGCGGCTAACTTCTGGGACAGCACCAGATACTGCTGCGACAGCGACGCGTGATGGACTGACGCGGCTACCGCCTCTTCCGCACGATTCCGGAGACCTTGCGCGAACTGCGCTGCTGATGGTCGTGCCGCACCAGCGGGATGCGCGGCCGGCGCAAGATCAGCCTGTGCGCCCGGTGTGGCGATGTCCGGATCGTGAGTCATGGTGAAGTGCAGTGGTGTCGACGGACAACGAGCTTTACGGAAATCAGCGTGTCAGGCTGATATCCCGGGCGGGCCCTGAACCGGCTGGTCTATTCGATGGCCCAGTAGTCGAAGACCAGAACGTCTGCCAGTTTATTCCCGATCAGTTCGACGAACTTCTGATGCGCTGCATGCGGCAGGTATGCTGCGCGGTCCTCTTCCGAACTGAAACTGATCACATACGCATGCGTGAAACCCTTGTCGAGCTTTTCCGGGCTGTTGTTCGTCCCCCGTTCAAAGTCGCGAATCTCGGGAATGGCATGCTGCAGCCGGTGAAATGCCACGTTGATCTCATCGATCTGTGCGGCCTGCAGGTTCGGCTGAAACCGGAACAGCACGACATGTCGCAGCACCTTTCTGCGAGGCGAAATCTCACCCACCGCTTCCAGCATCCGCACAGCCACGAAACGGTTGCCGGCCTCATTCAGGTGCACACCGTCGCTCGTCAGAATTCCGTGATCCGCACCGGCCAGATTGTAGGCGCTCAGATGTTCGACAAATGCCTGCCGCAGATCGAGCAGCACCGCTCCGCCCTCAGCGGCCGTTCGCCGGCTGATCTCGGCATACTGGTGCAGCATGGCATCGAGCTTGTTCGACCCGTCGGATTTCTCACCGATTACGCTGGGCGTGGCAAGCACGACCCGGGCACCCGCATCGCGGCACCGGCGGATCAGATTCTTCAGACCCTGTTCGTAACGTCCGGCATCGGTCCCATTGCCGTTCTCGGAATGCCAGACGTCGTTGATCCCGATATAGATCACCACCACCTGGGGTTTCTGCGACAGGACATCCCGATCAAGCCGGGCCTCAAGGTCCGGAACCTTGTGCCCGCTGATACCGGCTCCGATGATCCGGATGCCGGAGCCGGGCCGGGACTTCTCCATCGCCTGTCGAAACAACGTGATGTAGCCGTTGTCCCCGGCGCCGGCCTCGGTAATCGAATCACCAAGAAAGACGATCGTCTCGCCATCCCGGAGCTGTGCCTGTGAGGTCGCAGTCAGCAAGGCCATGATCATCGCCGGAAGGATCCTGAAAACCTGCATGAGATGCACTCTCAGTGACGGTTCCTGCCGCACGCTGCGCGTCGGAACCTGACGAACTCGGGTGGGTCATATTCGTTTCTTAAGAACCCCTCTTGTAAGTGCTGACTCGCCCCCAGTCAAGTCGTCCCGATTCGAATCGTTGCGCGACCAGCGGGGGCACCGGCGGCGGACCAGCGGGGATGATCGTGTGCGGTCCGAGTATCCGCGGGCTGGGTTCCGTGGCACACGGAACCGCTGAACAGCTCCGTCTGTGATGCGTCGTCACTGCCTCGACACATCCGGATATGCTGACGCAATGAGTTCCCAGACGCATTCGGCCATCTGCTCGTGACCAGCCTGCGACAGATGAATCTAGTCCAGTGTAGCGCCCCCGTTGGCGATGACGGCCAGGAAGATCCGCTTCGGGACAAGAATGACTCTGTGACGAGCCGCGGCTGTTCGCTGAGCACGACCGTATTCATGGGAAATCGGGGGCAGCGGAAGCTCAAACATGACCACCTGGCGATCATCTGTCGCAAGATGTTCCAGGAGCGCGTCCAGATCGACGGCAAATTGCGCGGCTGACGTTGAGCCAAGTACGTCGTTGCCGCCGATCTCGACGAGAACCACCGGAGAAGTGATCTCGTGTCGTCTTGCCCGCTTCAGGGCCGAGGCTGCCGTTTCGCCGATGTGAGAAATGTCCTGTACCTCCAGCTGATGATTCCGAGCAAGAATCGACGGCCAGGTTTCCGCGGCGTCGTCAGCTCCCATTCCTGCCGTCACCGAATCGCCGATGATCGTGATCTGTCTGACGCCGACGGGCTGCAGCGGTGTGGTCATGTGGTACGGAATTTCCATGCCCGCCGCGATAACCCATGCACAGGCTGCAGCGTACGCCATCCACCGAGGTCGTGTCTTCCGGAATCCGAAGGCGAACCACACCACGGTGATTCCCGCGGCAACGGCGTAACACCACCACGGGATTGCCGTCGAGGACAACACAACGGCAATCACACCGATCACACCGCAAATACCCGCCAGGCGCCTGAAGATCCACCGGGAACTCGTCGTCGAACAGATTGCGAACACCAGCAGGGTGATCCCGCTGAAGAATGCGTGCCCGCTGGCGATGTGAAACACGATCGGATTCATCAGTTCCTCAGTTCCTCGGTCTGCACGAATTCGGTGTGTCAGGTGCTCGACAGCGGTCGCTCAGACCGGGGCAAGCCAGACGGAAGCGGTGTTCCTTCGATTGCGATCCGGCGCGCGAGCGAACAGCGTGGGGAGAGCGATGCGTCGTGCTGGCAGCCGCTGAGTTGGCGCTCCGACCTGGATCAACCCGGCCGATACCCAGGCAAGGGTGCCGGTTCTGTTCTTGTGCATTTTTTGCACGCCGGTCTTCGGACCCACATGCCGCAATCTGCCATTTGCGGCTGGCCGGTCTTCGGGTAGTCTTTGTCGTCGGGTGTGGTTCCTTATTTTGATCAGGGGAAAGTGATTATGACAGTCACCACGTCGCGTCGCCAGTTCCTTCAGTCGTCCCTTCTGGTCGGTACCACGGCCGTCGCCGGATCAATCCCATCGTTCGGAACCGTCAGTCCTGATGGCGGTGAGCAGTCGCGAATTGTCGAACCAATCGGTGATGCCACCGTCATCTCCGGAAATCCACGGGAACGCGGACGGCAATACGGCCGCCTGTTCGCGGACGGCATTGCCGAGTTTCTGGACCGCGAAATTGTCAGCGCTCTGATCAAAACTCCGAACCAGCGGGACCACGCAGTTCGCTATGCCGGTGCCTGCTGGAAGGTGATTCGCACGGAGTGTCCCGAAATCGCTGACGAGTTGGAAGGAATGGCAGAATCCACCGGCCTGCGGATCGAAGACCATGTCCTGCTGACACTGCACGAGGAACTGTACCATTTTGGGATGCTGCCTCCGGTCTCGCACTGTACGGCAGTGGCCGTGGGGGTTCCGGAAACACGAGACGACGTCACGCTCGTGGGACAGACCTGGGACTGGATGCCTCGTGTGGCCGGAATGTCGCGGATGCTGGAATGGAAGCGCACGGACGGACCCAGTCTGCTGGCCTATGCATTTCCCGGACTGTGGGTCGGTGCCGGACTGAATTCCGCTGGTCTCTCGCTGTGCTGGACCAGTGCCGCTTTGGGCGTATCCGGTCAGATGCCCAGGATTGGCCTGCCGGCCTATGTCCTGCTGGCCCACCTGCTGTATCAGGAAAGTCTGGACGCCGTGCGTGGCTTTGCGGAACGCAACCGCCATGCGGGATGGTTCACGTTCGCCATGGGAGACGCAGACGGCCGTCTGATGAATAGCGAAGGTTCATCGGACAGCGTTGTTGTCGAGGAAACTCGGGGACGGCTGATTCGCGTCGGGTACGGAACTTCCGGGATGACCCGCACGCCGCCCGGTGAAATCGTGAAAGTGCACCCGAGGTGCAATACCATGGAGAGATTGCTGGCAAATGAGGCCGGAACGATTGACCTTGGCACGATGAAGCAGTCGTTCGCCGACCCCGACCGGGGCATCTGCGGAAAAAACACCATCGACATCATGGTCTACGACACCACGCACAGGACAGCACACCTCAGCCGCGGACCGAAGTTTGGCGCTGGTGTCGCATGGACTCAGTACCAGTTCTCGCCAGGCTGAGACCCGTCTGCTCGAGGAGACACTCATTCGAATGGAATCCACCCGAATGTCCCGTTTTGCGTTGTCTTGTATTCCTCTGCTGTTGCGTTCTCTTGCCTGATCGCGGAGCGATCGCAGGGAGTAGCCGGGGGTTAGAGCGCAGCGCAAACCCCCGGAACACGGACGCCATGGCAATCGCATCCCGGAGGGATGCCACAGTCCTGCGCGCGAGAGACGTACGATCCATGCAACTCGCTGGCATCCCTTCAGGATGCATGTGTGGGATGTGTCTCACAATCCGGGGGTCGACGCTACGCTTTGACCCCAGGCTACTGTCTGTGACGCCTTCAGCGTCCAGTCTGGTTCAACGGCGGAAGGGGAAGAGTGGTCCAGCGTGAAGCCAGCAGTTCGCAGCGATCCCGATGGCCTGTGGTTCGATGGTCCGCTCGTGAAGCCTTCGCAATGGAAACGTCATGTGAACGGCGTGTCAACAGAGGGCGAACTCAATTCGCGTTGCCAGAGCGTTGCCAGAGGCACGCCGTTTGGTAACATTGGCTGCCAGTCCGAGACCGCGAAATCGCTTAGGCCTGGAGTCGTCGCTCAGACTTGGCGGCCGCCCGAGAAAAGAAAAATAGAATGTCCCGTTTTGCGTTCGCCGTTTTGCGTTCGCCCCGTTTTGCGTTCGCCCGTTTTGCGTTCGCCGTTTTGCGTTCGAGGATGGGCGTCTGCACCGGGGCGGAGCGTTTTCTTGCGGTGGTATGGCGACACAGCACCGTCCGCGTCACGTGTTCAGCTGGACAATGACTCGGGCCCGTGCAGAAACCGGCGCTGCCCGGTGCCTGACGCAACCTGGCCGGGGAAAATACCGCGAAACTCTGCCGTCGCCAGCAGGTTTCTCCCGGGCGTCCAGGCGAGCGTGGCAGCGGTGCGGCGCGATTCTCGAACTGGAGTCGTCAATGCTCCCGGGCTGGCCCGCTGCGATGCTGAATCGCCTCTGGAAACCTCTGACCTGAGGAACGAATCGCCGTTCATGCGATCGCCGGAAGTGCGCTACCGATTCCGGATTGATTGAATCTGTCGGCGGACCTGTGGCTGCACGCCGTGGAGCACTTCGGCAGCGGCCAGGTCGCCCGTCGGGTCACCCCTGCCTCCCGCATCAGCGCGACGGCACATTTCGTTCGGAGTCCGATTGTTGTGCGAAATGCCGAAAGCCCGTCTTCCGCAGAGCGGAGACCGCGGCAAATGCATTCTTGAAACAGGAATACTTCACGGAATGTGCGTTACGGAATGGATGGCGCCGGTGTCCTTCCCCGAACATTTCCTGCCGCCTGTGCAATTGATAGAATGCAGGTGTTCAGGACCCATCACGCCCGGGTGGTTGGAAAACTCATGTTGTCGCAGCGAAAAAACCTGGCAGCAATCTTCCGCTGGTCAGATCGTCTCGGCCTGAACGAAGGCATCTGCAACCACTATTCCTGGATGGTGGATGAACAGCACTTTCTGATCAATCCATTCGGAGTGCACTGGTCGGAACTCAGAGCGCGAGATCTCCTGCTGGTTAACGAAGGGGGTCAGGTCGTCGAAGGCGTCGGCCAGGTCGAGCCAACAGCGCTGTTGATTCACTGGCGAATACACCGCACGCTGCCTCGCGCGCGCTGCGTACTGCACACGCACATGCCGTATGCCACTGCGCTGACTTCGGTTGAATCCGGGAGGCTGGAAATGTGCTGCCAGAATGCCCTCCGATTTCACAACGATCTCGCCTACGACGACAAGTACCAGGGATTGGCGCTGGATGCGTCGGAAGGCGATCGCATTTGTGCCGCCCTCGGCGGAAAACGTGTGCTGTTTCTGGCCAGCCATGGTGTTCTCGTCGTGGGCCCCGGCATCGCAACCGCCTTTGATGACCTCTACTACCTCGAGCGTGCCTGCCAGATCCAGCCCAACTTCCCCAACTGGGAAGAAAATTGCCGGCGGCGAAAATTTTTCCCAGTCTTTTCGGCGTGCTGTTTTCGTAAGTCGTTTGGCGTCGGTTTGAAACATGATGTAGTGACGACCAGACCTCTTGGCGGTCTCAAT
>SYLK01000679.1 GCA_005809115.1 Planctomyces sp.
AAAATCGAAGTCTCTGGTGCAGGCCGGGAAGATTCTGCTGTCCATCAGGACGAAGGAATATGCCGGCGAAAAGGACTTCGATCCCAATGAACTGCGGCAGTATCAGGACACGGTCACCGCAATCAAGTCTGGTGTTCAGGCGGCAATTGAGTCGGAGCAGGTTCCTCCCGGCTACGTTGACGGCATCAAAGGATACTTCGACAAGCTGGAGCCGACAGGCGGCCCCGCGAAATAGCGCTGCATGTAATACCGCATGAAAAGTCCGACCTTCGCCGCATCATGGACAAGGCTGGCTTTGCTGCTGGCGCTGCTGGCCGTTGTCATCCCCTGGCTGACTTCGCGGTCCGGGGATCCGAACACGGTCGTGCTGTATTGCGCACACGATTCAATTTTCGCCGATCAGATCCTGCGACTGTTTAAAGAGCGCACCGGAATCAGGGTCCGTGTCCGATACGATGAAGAGGCCAGCAAATCGTTGGGACTGACCAGCCTGCTGATTGCCGAACGGCAGCAGCCCCGCTGTGACGTGTTCTGGAATAACCAGAGCCTGGGAACGATCCGCCTGAAGGCAGCGGGGATCCTGACACCGTTTCACGGGCCCGGGGTTGATCGGATTCCCGCGGCGTTTCGGGATTCCGACGCTTGCTGGACGGGGTTTGCGGCGCGGATGCGTGTTTATGGTGTCAACACCGAACTGCTCGAGCCGACGGAGGAAGCCGTCGCCGGGAAGCTGAGCGGATCGTCACTGGCGGATGTGGCGATCGCCGTGCCATTGTACGGAACGACGTTGTCCCATTATTCCGTGATCTGCGGGGAGCGGGGCCTGAACGGACTGCAGCAATGGCATCGGTCACTCCACCAGCGGGGTATCCGTGAAGCCCGAGGCAATGCGGCTGTACGAGATCTTGTGGCGGAGGGCGCCTGCGCCGTGGGATTCACGGACACGGATGATGTCTTCGCAGCCATCGATCAGGGGCGACCGGTCGCGATGGTGCCTGTGCGTGTCGGAACCGGGCAAACGATTGTTATTCCCAATACTGCGGCGCTGATTGTCGGCGGCCCCCATCCGGAGGCTGGCAGAAAGCTGATGGAATTCCTGTTGTCGGAAGAGGTGGAACTGCTGCTGGCTCAGTCGGCCTCCCGGCAGATTCCACTGGGACCCGTCGACCGGTCACTGCTTTCTCCGGAGGTGGCGAGGCTGTTGGAACTGGCCTCCGCTGGTGTGTCACTGGACGCGGCTGCGCAGCATCAGCCCGCAGTGCTGGAATGGCTGTCGGCCGAATACCTGGGCTATCAGCAGCCATGACGCCAGGCGATGTGGTGCTCTGTTCGCTGCTCCGCAGCGTGCTGTGTGGTTCAGCCGGGCTGCTGCTGGTGTGTCAGCTGCGGCGTCGGATTCACAGGGAATCTTCATTGCGCGTCAGGCGCTGCTGGCTGGTCGCTGCGGTGTTGCCATTCTTTGCGCCGGAGCTGCTGACGGGCTTTACGTACCGGGTGGCTGCGGCAAAACTGGTTCACAGTGAGCTGGCGACCGAGTTGCTGTATGGATTATTGATGCTGATTCGCTGCGTAAGTGCCGGTACCGCGCTGATGATGGTTCCGGGACCGTCAGCGGTCAGTCGGCAGGCACTGCATGCCTGGCTGCTGTTGAAACCAGACGGTCCGGGGTTCTGGTGGTGGCGTGGCTGGCTGTGGCTGCATATCTGCGGGCCGTGGCGTTCCGCCGTTGTCAGCTGGGCGCTGATGGTTCTGATCTGTTTTCAGGAATTTGAGACGGCCGCACTGCTGCAGATAGATCGTCATCCGTTTTCGTGGACCGTGTGGCTGTTTGACGCTCACAGTGCTCGACAGCCTCTGGCAGACTCATTCCGTCTGATCGTCATTCCGCTGCTGGCAGAACTCGTGCTGCTGGCGGTCTGTCTGCCGCTGGTCATGAGGCGCGATGTGCGCCAGGATTCGGAGTGGCGCCCCGAGACCGACGATTCTTTCCCCGGCAGCAGGCCAGGAGTTGTGAATCTGGCAGTTTCGTGCGGCTGGATGTTGCTGGCGCTGGGTACGGTGGTTATCTGGCCGCTGGTCGCCTGTCTGCTGCCGCTGGTCGCGAACCCGGGTACACCGACGTTCCAGGGCATTCTGTTGTGGCAGTCGGTGCGTCAGATCGTGGTGTCGGCGGGATTCTCTGTCTCGGCGGCCGTGATCGCATTGCGGGTGGCGGCGTGGCTGCTGACACTCAGGCGTCCCTGGGTCGTGCTGCTGGCACTGCTCCCGGGACTGAGTGGTTCGCTGGTGCTGAGTCTGTCGGTGCTGGCGGTATTTCAGCTTCCTGTTGCGTCCTCACTGTACGATACCTGGCTCCCCATGCTGGCCGGGTCAACGCTGTCCGTGCTTCCGCGTGCATTCGTGGGGGTGCTGCTGTTGTCGCGGCTGGCTGATCCCGCCGCCCTGCACTCCGCCACGCTGCTGCTGCCGTCCACGGATCCCGATGTCCGGCGACTGGCAGGCGGTGTGATCTGGCGGCTGCGTACGCGGGGATGGTTTGTGTGTGCCCTGCTGATTGTTCAGTGGGCGTTCTGGGACGTCACCGTGGCTGCGATGCTGCGTCCGGTTGACCTGGAACCGGTTGTGACCCGACTCTACAACGAGATGCACTACGGGCGTACCGAGATGCTGCTGGTGATGACGCTGCTGGCGATACTGATTCCGGGTCTGATGAGTCTGCTGGCCATGCTGGTCTGGCGGATTCTGGTCAGCCGTTTCCGATATCGCCGCCGCCTGTTTCCGGGAACAGTTCGGCGGCGTGCATGATGGATCGGAATTCCTCTCACTCGTCCCCGGACTCGATCAATCCGGGGAGCGTGCCGACATCTCGATCGGCATTGGGATCATCCGGTGATTTCGTGGCGGCGGTGACAAGATATGCCAGCAGATCTGCCATGGCCTGAGGCGGCAGTTGCTTTTCGATTCCTTCCGGCATCAGCGACTTGTTACTGCTGACAAGCTCTTCGATTTCGCCTCGCAGGAGCGTCACGGTCTCACCTTTTTCCTTCTTCAGTGTAATGCTGGTGGCCGACTGTGATGCGAGAATTCCCGTATAGGAACGTCCGCTGCGATCGACGACGACATACTGCAGGAAGGACGGAAGAACGTATCGGTTGGGATCCAGAATGTGGACCAGCAGTGCTGCCGGATCGCGGGATGGCGACGAAGCCAGCAGCGGACCGATGGCATGTCCCTGTCCCTCGAGCTGATGGCAGCCGGAG
This sequence comes from Planctomyces sp., assembly GCA_005809115.1. Classification (GTDB taxonomy): domain Bacteria; phylum Planctomycetota; class Planctomycetia; order Planctomycetales; family Planctomycetaceae; genus F1-80-MAGs062. The sequence continues at coordinate 3,261 of SYLK01000679.1, forward strand.
CAGTTCTTCTCGAACAGCGGTCGCCCGCGCGACGGATCGGCCGCAAGCTGCAATGCCGCCTGGTATTCGACCACGACGGCATCGCGAGGACTGTTTCCGGCAGTGTCAAACAGACGCTGTGCGAGGGTGCGGATGGTTTCGTCCCGGTCCTTCAGCAGGAGATCACGGCGGGCCGGTTCGACATCAGCCAGCGACACTTCTTCACGCACCGCCGCCTCCAGCAACTGGTGTGTGCTGTTTGGTCGGGAGAGCATGGCGGCCAGAGCCACGCGGCGGACTTCCGGCAGAAACGCATCCCACTGCCCCAGCAGAATCTCAGACACCTGCGGATCGGCGTCGTCGGCAAGGGCCCGGACGGCTGCCGTCTGAACGGGTTCCGGCTGATCCACAGCGAGCAGTTCGTTCAGCAGCTGGCGGTTTTCCGCGGACGGTGTGCAGCTCAGCAGCGACGTGGCCGCGACACGGGCTTCAGGCACAGCATTTCGGTCGAGCGCCGTCTCTGCCGCCGTGGCCAGAGCCCGCTGCAGCAGTCCCGCACCGGACGTCCCGTCCGCCGCCGACAGACGTCCGCCTGTACGCCGCAGCCCGGACCCCAGTTCCAGGAGCAGTCGGGCAGTGGCTCCGGGATCTGCTGCCACATCGCTGGCAGCAAGTACCTGCAGAGCTCGGTCGACTTCCTCGGGGCGATTGCGAGCACCGACAACACCGGCCAGCTGTGCGGTCATGGCAGCGACAGCGGGTGATGCCGGAGACGTGCTGATCAGTCGGCTGAGCATCTGGTCGGCGACTGCTGCCGAGGAACTCAGCACGGCGGCACGCATCAAGGCGTCTTCACCATCGCGGACAGCGATTCCAGCCAGAGCGGCAGTGGCTGTCGGATCCTGCGACTCGCCGAGTGAGAATGCCGTTTGAAAACGCACCCGGACTGACTGATCCTGGCTGAGTCCCGCCACGGTCGCAAGAATTTCCGGCGAGAACTTCAGCCGTGTTTCGGCAAGGCGGACTGCGTTCTCGCGGACACTCGCATGGGGATCCCGCAGTCCGATCAGCCGCGTCTGATCCGACAGTGCCTTCTGCCCCTCCAGTGCGGCCATCGCCAGCACGCGGGATTCCGGCCTTGTGCTGTCGCGCACCAGCCGTTCCAGGAGAGGCACTGCGGCCGGGTCCTGACGCTCATACAGCAGACGCCGCGCCGTATCGCGCCACCAGCCGTGTGGACTCTCCAGAGCGGTCACAAGTTCCGCCGTGGCAGCCTGACTCAGACGCGGCGGAGGCGGTGATCGAAAACCTGGCGGCGCGATCCGGTAGATGCGGCCGCTGTCACGCCCGCTTTTCAGATCCAGATGCCGCACGACGTCAAGAGGAATGTGAATGGATTCCAGAAACTCGCGGCTCATGTCGCAGCAGTACAATGTCCCGTCTGGCGCATTGATCAGATTGACCGGGCGAAACCAGATATCCGACGAACGGATGAATTCGGTCTGTTCGTCGACGCGTTCAGAATTCCAGACGACACCGTCCGGAACGAGTCGACGGCGGTGGATGAGGTTATTCTGTCCATCGCCGACGAACACCTGACCGTAGAATTCGGGTGGATAGGCGCCGCCGCGATAGACGGTTACTCCGGCCGCGGCATCGACAACGTGGTGGCTGGCACCGGCCGCCGTGGCCATTCGTTCGTTCTTTGAGATCCGGCGACTGCTGCGAATCTGGCGCCAGCGTTCAATCGGACTGATGCGAAAAATGGGGACCGGGCCGGGAGCGATGTTCTTGATCCCGGAGGGTGCCGCAAGGAACGGATTCCGTGCCAGATAGTGGTCCGGCAGCACAATCTGCAGTAGTGGCTGAGACTCACTGCAGACAAAACGATTACCCCAGTCATCAAAGGTATTGCCGAACTGGACGGTTCCGGTCACCAGTTCAAATCGTTCAGACGTGGGATCGAACCGAAAATCCCGGCCGTTGACGGAAGTGGCCGGGGCCGTCGGATCATCCCCGGGGCGGATTGAGCCACCGTTTCCAGCAGTCGATCCATAGATTTTCTGGTCCGGACCAAACTGCAGATTGTTGACCATCGCCTGCTGATTCTCCATGCCGAAGCCGGTAAATACCCGACGTCTCACGTCAGCTCGAAAATCACCGTCCGTGTCCCGCAGGTACCAGATATCGGGCGTGGAGGCGACAAAGACGCCTCCTTTCCACGGGACGACTCCGGCGGCCCACAGGAGTTCGTCGGCGAAGATGTGCGACTCGTCAAACGTGCCATCGCCGTTGGTGTCACGCAGCAGCGTCACCCGGCCGATTGGTTTCCGACCCTCAGCTGGCTTATAGGGGTAGTCGCGCATCTCGCAGACGTACAACTGCCCATCTTCGTCGAATGCCGCGGCGATGGGGCTCGTCACCAGTGGTTCGGCAGCAACCAGCTGCATGTGGAAACCCTGAACGCCTTCAAACGTGGACAGCGCTTCCTGCGGTGATTTCTGTGGCACCGGTTTCAGGAACTCCCGCAACTGTTCATCCGAGGCGTCGGGACGCGCCAGATCTTCGGCCAGCGATGCGGTCGCGTCGTCGGACGTCTGTGACAGTACCGCCGGATCATCATCGGCCGCCAGTCCACCGCGCTGCCGGATCGTCATCAGAAAATCCCGGGCGCGCTGAAAATAGTCCAGCACGCCGGCCTTCTGCGGAAATGTCCGTTTCGCATGACGCTCAATCTGACCGTCGATCCGACTGACCCACGCATCCACGGAATTCTGTCGCCAGGGCCGCCGGTCATGCGCATAGAAGTACACGGGGTTGGTATGTGATTCAGCATCCGGCTGTCCACCCGGCGTGACGGACCAGGCCCGGGCAGCAATCCAGCAGGATTCCTTCAGGGCCACATCCTTTTCCACGACGTACCAGCCGTTTTCAGGCGCAAGATTTCTCAGATCCACCGTGTGCAGCACGTCGCCGTTGGCGATCAGATCGAGCTGCTGCAGCGACGTCACTTCACATCGAACTCGCGCACGGATGCGGACCGTGGCCGGTTCCGGGCGTTTGTGGCGAATCGTCTCGCCGGGTTGGGCTCCGCTGACGTCAAGCAGCAGCAGCGGACCGGTCGTCACAAAACTGTTGCCGTCTGCAGCCCCCTGCAACCACCGGGAGAAGTCCGTCGCAGCGGCGGTGCCTGTACCCACCTGATCGCTCGACCTGGTCGCAGCATTCGTTGCGGGCGACGATTCCTGCATCCGCACGTACGTGCGGCAGTCCCCGAGGAAGCGACACGCCGGATAGTCGCTGGCTCCCACGCAGGGAAAGCGATATCCGCAGTTCAGGATATGGTACCAGTCCCTGAGACCGATGCCGCGGTAGACCCCGAACTGCAGCAGCTCGACGCCATGGACCGTCCCCAGTGCGGCGTCGGCGTAGATTTCCAGCCCATAACCGCCGTGGGCATGAATGGCGATCCCGCCCTGTGATCTGGTTTCACTGCCAATGTGTCCATAGACCGGCCATTCATCCGCGTTATGACTCTGTCCTGCGAAGACCAGACGATCGCGGAGGAACAGATTCAGATGTCCGTACTGCGAGCTGCGGTATTCCTGCCCGGACAGAATTCTGATATTCCCGCGGCCGCGCACGGACTCCGTGCCCAGACCACGAAACTGAGGGGAATCCATCCGGTCCATGAAGCCGAAGTATGGACCGGCTGGTTCATTGTAACCCAGCGGGGTTCCGTACCAGATATCCTCGGCATCCAGC
>SYLK01000680.1 GCA_005809115.1 Planctomyces sp.
CGTCATCGAAGTCGGGTTCATCGAAAGCACCGCTGAACAGCGGGACCGGGTCGTGACATCCGGCGCACCATCGGGATGCTCTGACCGACTTGTCCCGCTTCAGCGCCACGTCGCGAGTTTCGCGGACGCTGGCCAGATACATCGCATTGTTGAAGGAGCTGAAATGGTGAGCGCTGTGATACCAGCCGTCGTACGCGTCCGCATGACATTTCAGGCAGTACTGGTCCATCTGCAGGACATCGGCGGAGATGAATTTTTCCGACGCCGTCTGCGCCAGTGACGGTCGAAAATACAGATTGCCTTCCGCCGGACCGACCGTGTTCCAGTCGCGGGGATCGAGTGCATGGGGATAGACCATGGCTCCGGAGACCGCGGTCATCAGCGCCAGATACAACAGCCCGGCCCGCCAGCGGATCCGGGGTCCGGCAAGGCGATGCAGCAGGTACATCCACAGAATGACGATCGGAGCCACGATGTGCAGCCAGTACACCAGTCGCCTGAGTGATGGCTGCTTCAGCTCATACCGATCGACACCCGTCAGGAGGACCCCCGTCAGCAACAGCACCAGACAGGCGGCCAGCAGGCCGTAACCGACCTGGATCGCCCGCCGATTGCGCCTCCGCCGAGCCGTGAGGACGTGAATTGCGACGAAGACAGCAAACGGCACGCACAGCAGCAGCCCCAGTCCCAGATGGCCGAGCATCATCCAGAGATAGAAGTAATTCTGGTAGCTGTAGTCATCACCCCGCTGGTGGCTGATCCACTCCAGCAGAGTCACTCCCGCGAGATAGCAGGAGTTGACTCCCAGAACCGCCGTGAGCACGAATACACAGACCATCAGCGCACGCAGCAGAGGTCCGACGGCCGGCTGATAGCGGCGCGGGGCCGGTTTCTCGGCAGAACCAAATCCCGGCAGGTGATCGGCAATCGACATGACGCTCCCCTGACTTCAGGGTTCCTCCTCAGGTCATTTGCCTGTCGAATCTGGCAATGTGGCGGCCCGCCACAAGGCGACGGACATGACCAGTCCCAGCATCTGCACAAACGCCAGCTTGTTCAGATTTCCCTCTGGAATCGGCAGATCGGTGCGGTACATGTTGAATGCCGTGGCCCCGACGAGTTCATAGAAGACGGCCGCCAGAACGCCGGCCGTGACGCCGCTGATCAGCAGCATTGGCAGGCTTCGCGGTCGGCGAGCCGCCAGAGCCACCAGCAGTCCGCTGAGCAGCCCCAGGGCAGCGAATCCGCCTGAGTGGATCATGACGGACCGCAAAATCGGATCATAAACCCTGTTGTTGGAATCCAGCGCACCATTGGAATCCGTCTCGATCGCAACCTTGGACGATACCAGCCCGGCCAGGACTCCTCCGGCCGCCCCCAGGATCAGTCCCAGGACCAGTCCGCGCACGACTCCGCCGCCGGCGTATCCCGAAACGGCGCCCAGCGCGACACCAAGGCATACGCCCATGGCGCCGATTGAAAGGCACGCATTGTGCCAGTAATTGTCCCACCGCAGCTTGCGTTCCCAGGCCCAGGCAATCTCATCATGCGCATCGGCCCGAATCCGATTCTCCATCTCCGTCCCGATGGGCTGAGGCGGAAAGAAATTGTCCAGCCTGACGAGCAGATACCATGACAGGACTCCCATCAGGAGTGCCGCAGCCGTCAGCCCGATCAGGCTGACCGACCGGACCGTTCGCACACCTGACGAAGCTGCCGCATCCAGGCCGACGGCTCCCGTAATTTCGCTCATTGCATCAACCTCCCGCATTCGGCGACACTGGAATCTCGCGAACCACACGGAAACCGGTGATGGCATTTCGCTGCTGGGACTTCAGTCCCACACGATCGGCCGAGCGAGTAAACAGAATTAGACTCAGATAAGACCCGCCCCGCAACACTCGGGAGCCCGCAGGATCCGGCTCCGCAGGGTCTCGGACCGACTTGCCGGCATAATCGGCGGCCTTCCACCGATCCTCGCACCACTCGAAGACGTTTCCGTGCATGTCATACAGTCCAAACGGATTCGGCGCAAAACTGCCTACCGGTGCCGTAAACGCATAGCCGTCGTCCCAGTCCATGGACCATTCGGCGAACGGATATGCAAGTCTGAGTTGCTGATCGCTGACATTTCCGGCGCCAACCAATGTGTCTGTCCGATCACCTGTGCTCCATCGCGTGTTGGTGCCACCCCGACAGGCGTACTCCCATTCCTGCTCAGACGGCAAGCGATAAGTTGCTCGCTCTTCCCGACTGAGCCAGCTGCAGAATGCCTGGGCGTCGTTCCACGTGACATTGACGACCGGATGATTTCCCGTCTGCTCGAACCCGGTTGCTCGCCATGAGCTGCGGGGATGCGGTTCCAGGCGTTGCTTCGTCGAATCGAATGCGTAACCACCCTCGCCTGACTGTTCGGCCTCCGTCGCGTACTTCACCGACACCACGAACTTTTCGAACTGTGACAGCGTTACCTCGTGAGCAGATATCAGAATGGGCCGCATGATGGACACGGGATGCTGTGGCTTTTCGTCCGGCATCGCCAGTTCGTCACTGTCGGGAGACCCCATCTGGAATTCGCCCGCGGGGATTTCGATCATGACCATCCCGACCGAATTCGTGATCTGCGGCAAGTTCAGCACGCTGACCGGCGCGGGTCGGCCAGCCGCGCCGTCGCCAGTTGGCTGCCGCGCTGCCTTCCCGTCAGAAACCGACGAGTCTGACAGGCCTGGAGCAGCGGCCGCAGGAGTCAGTCGATCTGTGGAACCGGACACAGCGGGCGATGTGGGGGTGCTGGTCTGACTGCAGCCAATCAGGCCCGGGCACAGCCCGATCAGGATTGCTGCGGCCATTCGCGAACCGCTGGAGACCAACCGCAGGCTGGTTTGACGCACGGCCGGGTTCAGGGCGCACCGGAATTCTTTTCTGAATCCGGCGTTCTGCCGTTTCATTCCTGACTCTCCACAATCAGCAAGAGTGAGTTCAGCGAAATCGGAGCGCTCACGATCTGGCGATGTCCGGACGGCCAGTTCACCTGCACTTCCTCAACTTCGGCAGTCTGTCCCAGCCCGAAGTACAGCGCCAGACTGCTTTGGGACAGGTAGCCGCTCTTTCCATCATACACCTGAGTCAGAGTCATGTCACGCAGCTTGACGCGCACGACAGCCCCGAGGCCCTGGCGACTGGATTTTGTTCCCTGCAGCCGGACTTTCAGGTAACTCAGATCCTGTTTCTGATCCGCCAGGCTGCTGACGAGTACGAGCGGTTCCGAATTGAAATCGTTGGTGACAATGTCCAGATCGCCGTCTTCGTCCAGATCGAAAATGACCGATGACCGTGAACCGAGGGCAGACCAGACCGGAATTGTCCCGCTGCGTCCTTTGCAGTCGAGGTGATTCCGGTCAGCGCCGTCACAGTCAACCTGGTACCAGGGGATTGCTGTCCGCCAGCCGCGGCGCGGTTCGACGCCCAGCACGAACTCCGCATCCAGCAGCCGTTTCCCGCCTTCATTCAGCAGGACCGAGTTGAAGCCGTACCGAAAGGGCATGTTCATACTTGACGCCACGAACACATCTTCGAATCCGTCCGCATTCAGGTCGCCCACACTCAGGCCCCAGGGCCAGTAGTTTTCCGCGCCGATTTCATCGGAAATCTCGCTGAAACGGCCCATTCCCTCGTTGCGGAAAAAGGCATTTCCGAAAATGCTCTGTCCCGCAGTCTGCAGAAACGATTCGGGGAACTTCATATCCGCCTTCAGTTTCTCCCGGTCCGGCGCGATCTGTTCACTCATGTCCGAATGCATGTCCGTGATATACAGATCCAGATCACCATCATTCTCCAGGTCGAAAGCCTTGATGCCCATGGATCCCCAGGGCGTTCGAGGAAACACTTCGCGGCTCCTGCGGACGAACGACTTGCCGCTCTGATTTTCGTAGTACTCGTCATTGCCCTCCATGTTGACGAGATACAGGTCCTGCCAGCCGTCCCCATTGAAGTCCACCGGCAGTGCGTCACCGCACCAGCTTTCATCCACCAGTCCGACTTCTTCCGTGACGTCTCGGAAGACATTGTTGCCGGTGTTCCGGAACAGCAGACTGCGTTCAGCGCGATCGGGCTTCAGATGACTGGCAAACGCATCCGTCACACTGCGGTAATAGAAGATCTCCCGCTGAGGTTCATCGCGGAGAGTCTCCATTGTCACCCGACGTTTTTCTTCCGTGGTGAAGCGGCCGACGTTGCACAGGAACAGGTCCAGCAGTCCGTCGCGATCGAAGTCAAAGAACACGGCGCCTGAGCTGTGACCGACGTAGTCGGTGCCGGACTGTCGCGAGATATCCCGAAACCGTCCGGTCCCGTCGTTTTCGAACAGGGCGTTTCCGCTGCGAGTAGTTGTCACATAGAGATCCGCGTCACCGTCGTTGTCGATATCGGCAAAGGACGCCGTCACCCCGATCCGATCGGGCAGAGCCAGACCGGCTGGCGCAGTAACATCCTCAAATTCGCCGCCACCGCGATTTCGCCACAACTCGCTGCCACCGACCTGATTCACGAAATAGATGTCCTCGAGCCCATCCAGATCCACATCAGCGACCGCCACACCGTTCCCGTGATCATAGTGACCGGCAAGGTATGCTCTCCCGGCGTCGTCCACGATCTTGTTGCGAAAGCGAATCCCGCTCTCAATCCGCCGGTCCGCAAACTGAAAATCATGAAACACACGAAAACTCCCGGAGTTCTCACGCTGTGCCTTCTGGCGTTCCACCAGCCACTGGGGATCAAAGATCGCCGGCGGAACACCCTTGCGCTCAGAAAACAGCCCGTGCATGTCCTTCAGCATCAGGGGGATACTGTCCAGCGTCAGGTCGTAATGCTTCCCGCGAATCTGACCAGCTCCGTCGACCAGTACCAGCCGAGCCCTGATCAGCGCTTGTTCGACAAGTGCCGCGTCCCCCGTTGACTCCGCCGAATCCTGCTTCTCCGTACTGGCCGCACCGCCCGAAGGCTGGAACTCCTGCCGCCAGCGAGCCACCACCGACGGATCGACATCCACCATTGTCCACTCCTGCACCAGCGGCAGGGGGGGGCGCAGCTGGCCGGCCGGTAATTCGGGACGAATTCCGACAAGGCGAATCTCGCGCAGCTGCGGATGCGTTCGCACAGCTTCAGCCATGGTGAAAAAGCTGGCCACCGCCGGCGACATCGCAATGTGCTCATCCATCAGGACGCCGATCCAGACAAACCCGGCCAGTTCCGCGCTGTGAAAAGCGGCACCATCCCGATGCCGGCCACCGAATTCGAATACTCGGCCCAGAACCGGCAGCGGTCCACCAGTGCTGCCTGCCGAGGATTTGCCGTCGCCTCCTGGACTGTACGCATTTCCAGACGATGGCGATGCGGCCGGACGACAACCACCACAGGAGACGGCTGCGACAACAACAAGGACGACAATCACAAAACTGACGTGAATTTTCATGAAGATCACAGGTCGTCCGGAGTCGGCGCCTGCCCAAGGGGTTTTCAGTTGGATGCGCGACCTTCCAGTCCGCGAATTACCTCGGCCGCACGCAGCATCAGTGGCGAATCCGGGGTGGCTGAGCCCGGTACGTGGTATGCCGCTGCCGCAAGCATGTTAGGTCGCCAGTGTGCACTGACCAGACCGGCATCCTCAAAAACTGCAACCGGATACTTGTAGTCGTGGGCGTCCGTTGCTTTTCGCGCGATGAATGCGCGTGCGGTGCTCTCCATCAGGTCAGACTGTTCATGCTGAATCGCGAAGGACATTGCCTTCCCCGCTGCTGCGACGGGATCACGTCCGATGTCGGCGAACACGGATTCCGCCGCCTGTGCGGCGTCTGCCGGAATTTCGAGCGCAGTCAGCCGCGTGATGCTGGTTTCGTTCAGACCTGCCTCCTTCGCAGACATAAATGCCCGAAACTGACACAGCCAGCCCACAGCCTGCAGCGTCAGCAGAAGTCTGGTTTCCGGAGTCCCTGCGGTATCGAATGCATACCGCAGGGCGCTGGCCGAAGTAACCGTGTGAATGCCGTAGATCCCCGGCTGCCGCATCATCAGTTCACCGCCGGCCAGATGCACAGCGTCCCAGATATCCGCAGCACTGGTGTGCGACGTATCTCCCTGCAGTCCCGACAGGATATCCCGGCACACATCCGCCGCCGCACCGGAATGCATGGCGTCAACTATGTCCGCAGCAGCCTGCCGGTCGTGGCTGCCCGAAGTCCAGTCTGCCCGCAGCCGCGTCCCCCCGGACCGGACCAGTTCGGCGTTGGACAGGTAGCACTGGTTCTGAAAGCTGAATCCGTCCCGCTGCACATCCCTGCCAAAATCGAGCAGACCCAGGACCAGGGAGCGGAGTACGGGCTCGGCGTGCTGCCAACCGATGGTCTGCAGCGTCCGCCAGGCATTCGCGGTAAAGATGGCCTTGTGGCCGATGTTGCGAAAATCCCTCGCACCGTATTGCCACAGTTGATCCATGATCTCGAAGGCGCCACGTGTTCGCACCAGGCCCACGATGGCGCGATCCGCTCGCTCCTCGTCCCAGTCCTGCATCGCCGCGTGAAACTCGCTCCAGGCAGTACCGTCGGCGGGAATCCTGCCCCGGACCGGGGACAGCCGGAAATCTCCCTCATCGAGATCCTTCTCCTGTGACAGTTTAAAGTTGTCGAGTGCCCAGAAAAGCGGCAGCAGTCTGTCTGGCATGGGCAGATCCACGCTCATCTGATGTGCTGCCTGAATGACGAACACGCAGTGAAACTTGAATCCCGGAGGCTGGGGACTGACGTTGCGAATCCCGGCCAGAAACAGTGCCGCCACGAACCGGCGGTACGAGAGACCGCGCCGGAGCTGGTCGGCGACCATGTCGAAACACCGTTCCCGGGGAGTATCCTCAATCAGTCGCACGATCGGTTCGATGTCGGGCCGGAACTGTACCAGCTCCGGCATCAGCGGAGCGTCGCTGGCCGTGACCAGCGCGATGTCCGACACGCGTTGAGCCAGGACGAAGCCGCCCGCGACCCCCGTCCGCCTCAGGAACTGTCGTCGTGTTGCCATTTTCTGTCCTTCCCGCCTTCAGGACCGCAAGCTGCGTTCAGACCAGACGAAAGCCGACTTTGCCCGCCGGAACCACCCGAGGAGGCAAGGTTTCGGAATATACCGCTCAGCCGGCAGATCGTGAAGTTGCGACATGGCAGATTGCGAGCACATTCCGCAGGGCTGCGGATTCCCGGGACCGTGCCATCACACCGAAGGTGGCTCTGTGAAGGCGGCGATGGCGGGGTGCTGCGAGACCGGTTCCACTCCCTGGTCTGACCGCATACAGTTCCCGCGTGGCCTGCTGTTTCCGTTACTCAGCAAAGTACGCCTGTGAAAAACACTTCCGGGATTCTGCGGTTCGTGCTTCTGGTTTCCTGCACCCATGCCATGGTGCATACGCTGGAATGCTCCATTGGCAGCGTGGAGCAGGTCGTTTCTAAAGAGTTTCGGCTGACGAAGGAACAGTCAGGCCAGCTGGGCATGATGTTTCGCCTGCCGTACGGACTGGGTGCGCTGCTGGCGGGGATGCTGGCAGATCGTCTGGGAGCGCGCCGGGTGCTGACGATGTATCTGGCGGGATCCGCTGCCGTATGTGCCTCATTCCTGTTCACTCCGGCCGTGTCCCTGATGTATGGGCAGCTTTTCGTTCTGGGTGTATTTGCCAGCATGTATCATCCGGCCGGTCTGGCACTGCTGGCCAACAGTCTTCCTCCCTCAGATCGTGTCCGCGCGCTGGGGATGCACGGGGTCTTCGGATCCACGGGAATTTCGGTCGCGCCGTTGCTGGCGGGAATCACTCTGTCAATTCGTGAAGATGACTGGCGCGGGTATTTCCTCGTGTTGTGCGGAATGTGCGGAGCGCTGGCGATTCTGGCTGCAACGCGGCTGAAATCCGTGGCGGAAGTTCGTCTGATGCACAGCGAGAATCCAGTGGCTTCCGGTGCGTCGACAGTCACAGTGTCGCTGCCGAGATCGGTTGTGAGACTGCAGAGGCTGCCATTTGCGGCGCTGGTCATATCGTCAGGGCTGTCCGGCGTGGTGTACGGCGGCTTTCTGCATTTCCTGAAGCGATATCTCAGTGAAGCCGGTACTGGGGAGTCAGCCGCGCCGTTTCTGGCGTCGAACCAGGACACCGTGGCCAGCTTTTATACGGCCGTTGTGCTGAGTTTCGGTGCTGCCGGCCAGTGGCTGACGGGGCGTTATGCACTGCGGGGCCGCCTGCCGGAACAGCTGGCTCTGGTGTATTTCGGGAATGCACCGCTGTTGTGGTGGATGTCCGTCGCGCAGGGCAACGCCCGACTGGTGGCTGCCTGCCTGCTGGCGTTCGTGCATTTCATGAACCAGCCGCTGTATAACAGCCTGCTGCCGGAATTCATGCCGGCGAACCGAAGGAGCACCTGGTTCGGGTTCAGCAATATGATCGGATTTGGAGTGGGGGCGGTTGGGCCGTGGCTTGTCGGTCGCGTGGGCAGCGACCGTGACGCGTACCTGTCACTGGCGATGATTGCGATGCTGGCCGGGCTGTTTCCGCTGCTGCTGAAGACGCGCTGGATGACCGGATCCGAATCCGCGACCGACTGGACACAGGGCACCGACGATCACGATTCGGTCAGTTCCAGATAGGGATCCAGGCCCATATTCTCATACTGTTCCAGCCGCATCCGCTCCTGTTTCAGCAGGTGGCGACGCTGTTTGCGGTGCATGCGTTCGAGGAATCGCTGCACCCGGCGAAAGTAGCGGAGCCACGATCGGCTGAGTTCGCCGCGACTGCCGGAAATAGCGATCCGGCGTTTCCGCAGCACCTCGCGGGGTTCGCGGCAGCGCAGCAGTTCGTCTTCTAGCGACAGGTAGAACCGAAACGACCCTGGGTCCCCCTGTCGCGCCGAGCGTCCCACAAGCTGGCGATCGATTCTTCTGGAACTGTGCAGCTCGGTGGCGACGACATGCAGACCGCCCGCTTTGCGGACACTTTCGTCCAGAATAATATCTGTCCCGCGTCCAGCCATGTTGGTGGCGATTGTGACACGACCGGCCAGGCCTGCCTGTTCCACGATCGCGGCTTCGTGTTCGTGGTTTCGGGCGTTGAGGACCTGATGCTGAATGCTGGCCGCCTGCAGTGCCGCGGACAGGGCTTCGGACGCCTCGACGGAAGGCGTGCCGACCAGCACGGCCCGGCCACTGCGGATCAGTCCGCGGACATCCTCGATGATGGCATCGCGTTTCTGGTCCTGGGTTCGGAAGATCCGACAGGGCTGTCCGCGACGGATACATTTCCTGTTTGTGGGGATGCGTGTGACGCTGATCTTATAGGTTCGTCGCAGTTCTGCGGCGGCCGGCAGAGCGGTTCCGGTCATGCCACACAGGTGCGTATACTGGCGGAAGAAACTCTGAACCGTGATGCGTGCCGCCTCACCGGTCGCGGCCGTGATTGGCACCAGCTCCTTGGCTTCGATCGCCTGGTGAAGTCCGTCCTGCCACTTGCGGCCGTCCATCACGCGGCCGGTCCCCTCGTCCACGATGACGATCTTGTTTTCTGCGATGACATAATCCCGATCGCGTTCAAAGGCATGCCGGGCGGTGAGGGCATTTTCCACCTGGCCGTAAATCCGTTCCGTATCCATGGAACTGAGCAGCGACGGTTTGGACATCAGCACGACTTTGCGGCAGCCATGATCTGTGAGCCAGGCGTTGCGTCGTTCGGGCTCATAGACATAATCCAGGCGCGGCTCCAGCTGAAACGTGGCCCGGTTGCTCCAGCGGAACAGGTTGACAGTGGCGGGATCGTTCGGCTTCGTCAGTCCGATGATGAGTGGTGTGCGGGCTTCGTCGATGAGAATACTGTCGGCTTCGTCAATCAGGGCGAAGTAGTGGTTTCTCTGTACTGGTTCCTCGGTGCCGGCCATCGTCCGCACGAATCTTCGCAGTGAAGGTCCCAGTTCAGGATTTGCGCCTTTCCGCAGGCGATCCCGCAGGAAATCGAAGCCGAATTCCTTGGATGTTCCGTAGGTGATATCGCACGCGTAATTTCTGCGGCGCTCGTCGGGTTCCATTGGTTCAAGGATCTTTCCCACGGTCAGCCCGAGCGTGAGGTAGACTTTGCCCATGGATTCGGCATCGCGTTTCGCGAGGTAGTCGTTGACAGTGATCACATGGCAGCCATGCCCGGGCAGCGCGCGGAGGAACGCCGGCATCGTGGCGGTCAGTGTTTTGCCCTCTCCGGTCTGCATTTCTGCGATATGCCCTTCGAACAGGGCAATCGCCCCCATGATCTGCACCGGAAAATGCTGCATCCCCAGGGCGCGCCGGGACGCTTCCCGCACAAGTGCGTAGGACTCCGGCAGCAGGGCCGCCAGCGACGTGCCGGCCTTCGCCTCCCATTGAATCCGACGCCCGGCGGACAGCAGCTCCGCTTCGGAGAGATTCTGCAGTCGTTCGCTCATCCGGATAATGCGGCGTGCCATGGCCCGCCAGCGAGACCGCCTGGCCGCGGACACGATAAATCCGGATTTCAGCAGGTGATAAATGTGTCCCGGCCAGCTCATGCGCAAACCTGATCCGATCCCTCGGGCCTATCGCTGCAGCAGAACATGGACGCCCCGCTTATTGGACAGCACAATGTCCGGCCGACCGTCAAGGTTCATGTCCCGGATGGAAAACTGCGTTCCCACACCTGTGCCAGTTCCGGCCATGATCCGGTGCGGCCTGATCTCCGGTGGCCGCCCATGGGCACGCTGCACTTCATACCAGTACATCACCACCGGATCGTGAGCACCCGGATCATTTCCGTTGTGCGCAAAGAATCGCTTGCCCGTGACATAGTCCAGCTGACCGTCCCCGTTGATATCCACCTGCTCCAGCGCATGAGTCTGTGAATGCCGCATGTCGATTTCATGCAGCTGCCATCCGGATTCGCCCTGATTCTCTGCCCACCAGACGCCGAACTGATGAGCCGAACTGAACACCAGGTCTGCATCACCGTCCAGGTCGAGATCGTCTGCGTAAATGTTGGCACAGGGGGGCAGCGGCTGCAGTCCCTTGTCGGTTTTCGTGGCGACCTCGTGAAACTTCCACGGCCCTGCGGTGTCCAGACTTCCCGGAGATTCCAGCCAGCCATGTGCGATCAGAATGTCGCGGTGACCGTCGCCGTTCATGTCGCCGACACCCAGACCATGATAATACCGGTTGGACCCGTTTCGCGCCGGGTCGCCGGTTTCATTCACGGCGTGAAACTCGAATTTTGCCGCAGCGTTCTCGGGCGATGGCAGCGGCAGAAATCCGAGCTGCGACTCGGGCTGTGACCCGATAATCATCTCCGGCACGCCGTCACCATTCAGGTCCTCAAACTCCGGGGACTCATTGCAGGCGCTGGTCCACGCCACGTGTTCCGGCCAGTGACCGGCGGCGTTCGCCGCTGCGTTCGTCCCGGGGTTCTCGTACCAGTGAAACGGCTCACCGGGGAAGCCGACGAGAATAATATCCTGCCAGCCATCCCGATTGATGTCCCAGGCAAAGTTCGCGAAATTGTTGCTGTAGCCGATGCCCGCCACGAAATCTCCCGGCGTCCGGATCTCGCCCCGTTTCCATGCGACGCCGTCTTGGTATGCGGGACTTCCGGCTGCCGGTGCGAGGTAAATCATATCACCTGCGATCACATCCGGCGTTCCGTCGTTGTTGACGTCCGCGGCCGTGGCTCCTTCAGAACGGAAGCGTTCGTCGAGTGAAATTCGGGTCCAGTGATGGTCTTCTTCTCCCTGTTCCGGCACTTCGACGCAGTACAGATGGGTCGTGGTTCGCAGAAACAGAGCACTTCCCGCCACCGCTGGCGAAGCCATGAACTCGCCGTCCAGCTGGTTCTTTGCCAGTTCGCGGTAGTCACGGCTGTCGGCCAGAACCGTGGCAACGCCATTCTGTCCAAAGAAATAGATCCGCCCCTCAGCCGCCAGGGGCGAAGCCGAGTATTCTCCTGGCAGGCGTTCGAGCCAATAGTCGTCACCGGTGGCGGTACTGACACACCTGAGGATTCCGTTGTCGCACACATAATACAGCCGATCGCCCGCAACCAGCATGGAAGGCTTCTTCGGGATCTGCCGATCCGACTTCCAGACGATGTGTGAATCCGTCACATCGCCCTGCCCGTCAATTCGTACGGCCAGCAGGCGGGACTGCAGATAGCTGGTGGCGATGTAGGCGGTGCGGTCGAGAACCACCGGGCGCGGCACGACGGAAAACCCCAGCTGCCCGTAACCAGCCTTCCAGACTTCCCGCCCGTCAC
>SYLK01000681.1 GCA_005809115.1 Planctomyces sp.
CGCGCTGGATCGGTCCGCCGGTGACCTGCACCCGGCCGTCAGCGTGGATGTACAGATTCACCTCGCTGCGCACACCGAATTCGGGCAGGTAGATTCCCGGTTCAATCGTGAACAGGGTTCGCGGCAGAATCTGACGTGTTTCATGAGTTTCCAGATTGTCGATATGCGTCCCATTGCCATGCGTCTCCTGCGCCATGTTGTGGCCCGTGCGATGGCAGAAAGCCGCACCGTAACCGGCTCGGTCAATCACGGCCCGCACCGCATCGTCGACTTCCCAGCCATGCAGCCGGACGCCGGTCGCAAATGCGGTCCGGACACATTCGATTCCGGCGTCCCGGGCCGCCGCGACGATCTCAAAAATCCGAGTGTACTCGGGCGGAACGGTCGTACCGACGTAGCCAGTGCGTGTCAGATCACTGTAGACAGCTCCCGGGCGCTGCAGCTTCGCCCACAGGTCAATCAGGACGAAACTGCCTTCTCGGATCAGGGTGTCTGATCCCGTGCCCGTCTCGTAGTGGGGATTCCCGCTGTTCGGGCCGACAGCCACAATCGGCAGGTGGTTACCTCCGATCATGTGGTGATCCGCGAAATGACGCAGAATGGCATCCCGCACGGCCGTCTCAGCGATACTGCCCCGCTCCCGTACCTCATCCGCGATCAGCGTCCACGCCCGGTCGAATGCGGCATCGGTCAGCACGGAAGCGGCCAGGTGACTGTCCCACTGATCGTCGGTGAGTGTCGATTCGAACCGGGAAATCAGGTCACCTGACGAGACAACATCGCAGCCGAATGAACGGACGAGTTCCACCGTGCCGGCGTCCACGCGGGAAATATACGGGTTGCCGTTTCGCGGTGAATACTCCATCGCCACGATTCTGGCGCCAGCCACCATCGACTGCACTGACTGTTCCAGTTCCTGCCAGCGCAGATAAACCTGCTTTTCACCGGGCAGATGATCCAGCACGCCTGTTTCGATGCGATGTACGAGCTTCCGAGGGAGCCCCGTGGCCGGAACGAAATAGAAGAATCGCCGCGAACCGGCAAACGAGGGCGGCATCTGCAGGATGCGATGTGCCAGCAGGTTGCTGCCTCGAAAATCATACAGCAGCCAGCCATCAAGGCCGAATACCCGCAGCGCTTCCTGAATCGTTTCCAGATCAAACATGGTGGCTCCCGTGGGTGGTTGTCGGATTCTCTGTGGTGGTCCGTATTGTGGTGACGCATCCTGTCAGGAACAAGTCGGTCCGAACAGACGGGTGCTGCACAGGTGGACTGGCAGTGCGTGTGCCGGGACATCCGGAGGGCAGGACGAAGCTCGCGTCAGTGGCCGCGTCGACTGGTCGAACGACGCGGTGCGGGATATGCTCCGACGCTGCCATCAGGGGTGGTGTGGCGGAGGGTTTCCTGCTCAGCCAGCGCGGCGGTCCAGTTGTATCGCGCTGGCAACTCAGGGCGACCGGGCCGGGTGATGTCTTCCGGAGTCACTTTCCGGGACCAGCATCGGGGGAGGGTCTCTGAATGCCGTTTCATTTCCGTCCACGCGAGCAGGCGGAACTCGCCTGGTTTTTCCTGAAGTGGCTGGGACTGGCCGTTCCTCTGGGAATGGTCGTGGGATCGGCCTGTGCGTTATTTCTGTGGTCACTGGATGGAGCGACAGCAGCGCGGCTGCAGCATCCGGAGCTGTTCTGGCTGCTGCCCGTCGCCGGGATGGCGATCGCCGTCATGTATGCTGCCTTTGGAAAGTCGGTGGAAGCCGGCAACAACCTGATTATCGACGAGATTCACGAACCGGGAGGCGGAGTACCGCTGCGGATGGTCCCGCTGATTCTGGTCGGCACGGTTGTGACACATCTGTCTGGAGGTTCGGCGGGACGTGAGGGCACGGCCGTCCAGATGGGCGGAAGCCTCGCCAGCGGGCTGGCGCGCCTGTTGCCACGCCTGAATCGTACGGACGTCCGGACGCTGCTGATGTGCGGGGTCTCGGCCGGTTTCGGCGGGGTCTTCGGGACGCCGGTAGCCGGTGCGATCTTCGCGCTGGAGGTGCTGATCATCGGTCGGATGCATTCCGCCGCCCTGGTTCCATGTCTGATTGCGGGCATTGCGTCAGATCAGACCTGCCTTGCCTGGGACGTCGGGCATACTCACTTTCACATTGCCAGCACACTGGGCATGGATTCGGCGCTGCATCTGGCACCGCTCACGGTGTCCTTGATCGCGAGGGTTACGCTGGCGGCGGCGCTCTTCGGTCTGATGAGTCGGCTGTTCGCGGAACTGGTGCATGGGCTGCACCGGATCTTCAGGCAGGCCATTCCCTGGCCGGCCTGTCGGCCGTTCGTGGGTGGACTGCTGCTGATCGGGCTTGTCTGGCTGACGGGCACGCGGGACTACCTTGGTCTTGGCGTATCATCCCCGGATCCGACGGCGGTGACGATCGTCACGTGCTTTCATCCGGGAGGAGCGCACGCCTGGAGCTGGCTTCTGAAAAGTGTCTTCACGGCGGTGACGCTGAGCAGCGGATTTAAGGGCGGAGAAGTCACACCTCTGTTTTTTATCGGGGCCGCGCTGGGGAACGTCGCAGCCGGACTTCTTGGCGCCCCGGTTGACTTGTTTGCGGCACTGGGATTTCTGGCGGTATTTGCCGGAGCGACCAATACGCCCATCGCCTGCACGATCATGGGGATTGAACTGTTTGGCGGCGAATACACCGTCTGCTTTGCCATTGCCTGTTCCGTGGCGTACCTGTTCAGCGGTCATACGGGAATCTATCTGTCGCAGCGCATCGGCCATCCCAAGGTCGAAACTTCCGGTGCCGTCCCGGCCGTCCCGGCCGAGACTCTGCGTGGAGTTCAGGATGGCCGACCGTCGCTGTTTTCTCCGGGCAGCGGTCGGCCGGCTGATTCAGGAGCGGGGAGCGACGGCAGTTCCCGGTAGAGGCCGGTCCTTACGCGGCGGGCGAGCCGGCGAAGCCGTGCATGCCATCATCCGCGGAATCACGCGGTTCACGCGGGCTGGTCGCTGCTGTCCGGGAAGTCAGACAGGCGCACGGGCTGCCGACGAGACCCCCAGTGACCGGGTGCGTCTTCAAATACGCCGGGACAGACGGTGCCACATGTCTGACACCGGCCGGCACTGAGACTCCAGGTTGTGAGGTCGTACCCGGATCGGCCGATGAGGCACGCACCGCACTGCGCGCACCAGGTGGAGCCCCCCTGAGGGTCAGGCACGTTTCCGGTATAGGCGTAGCGAACCCCGTTTGTCATCGCGATTTCCCGAGCACGCGTCAGCGTTCGGAATGGTGTGGGCGGGGTGTCCAGCATGCGAAAGTCGGGATGAAATCGGGTGAAGTGCATGGGGACGTCGGGACCGAGGTTCTGCACAACCCACCGCGTCATCTCGTCGATCTCCTGCTCCGAATCATTCTCGCCGGGAATCAGCAGTGTCGTTGTTTCCAGCCAGACACTGGTCTCGTGTTTCAGATACCGAAGTGTGTCGAGCACGGGCTGCAGATGCCCCGCGCAGACTTCGTGATAGAATCGTTCCGTGAAGCCCTTGAGATCCACGTTTGCAGCGTCCATATACTGATAGAATTCCGCCCGCGGTTCAGGGCAGACTTCCCCGGCCGTCACGGCCACCGACTTAATGCCCAGCGCCCGGCATTCGCGTGCCACATCAATCGCGTACTCGTGAAAAATGACCGGGTCGTTGTAGGTAAAGGCCACGCTGCGGCAATTCAGCCGGGCAGCGGCCAGCGCCACTTTCTTCGGGGGGGCTTC
>SYLK01000682.1 GCA_005809115.1 Planctomyces sp.
GCCCGGCCTTCGAATCACCGGCGGAGTTCGGTCGGGATGCCGCTCGCCGGGCCAGCTGACGTCACGTCGGGGGGGCTCCGGCTGCTCACTCTCCGGATTCTTCAGGTCAGCCGGACCGTCGCCGAGATACGTTCCGGAGTGCTCTGCGTTCCCCCGGACGCCGGAGACGGGCACGACTGGGCTGCTGGCAGGCTGGGCGAATGATATGGGAATTGAGATTGTCTCGGCCAATTCTGAAATGGCTTCGTCGGAATCACCACGCGATTCCCACAGCAAAGGAGTGACGGCATCAAGCAGCTGACCGTCACGCCATCGCGACACTGACGGCGACACTGATGGTACCAGTGATACTGGCTGGGGCCGGGGCCGGGGTGTGCAGAACGATGCGATGGATGAGACGGAGGTAGTGAGCCGTGCAAGGACGTTCTGGTCAGTCAGATGGAAAGTGGGAATCTCGGGCGAGAAGATCAGCCGTGGCCGCGTATCGTGGACCAGGAGTTCGATATCGGTGATTTCCGGCAGCGTGGCCATCTGGAAGTCATCCCGTTCCGTCGTCATCGGGCGTCCGAGAGCGGTCCAGGTATAGCGATCCGGAATCGGCGCCGCGGATCCGGGAAACACGGAGGTTGGTTCGTGCTGCCGAAAACTTGCTGCGAGGCGGTCTTCCGGCAGATGGGTGACTTCCCACACGGCAGGCCTGGTCAAGTCATGTGGCCGCTCGGGCGACGCGAGGAATTCCGTCATCTCCTGGAATTCGAGGCCCTGCTGCTGACCGAATTTCTTCGCCGGTTCGAGGTCGTTTTGCAGTTCGATGTCGTCTTGCAGTTCGAGGTCACTGGTCAGCCCCGATGTTTCCGCAGGTTCCGGCAGCTTCGGCAGTTCCGCGGGGGCAGTCGGCTGACTGTGTGACCCGGTGAGCGTGCCGGTGAGCGTGCCGGTGAGCGTGCCGGTGAGCGTGCCGGCGAGCGTGCCGGCGGGGGTGCCGGCGGGGGTGCCGTCGGTGGTGCCGTCGTTGGTGTCGTCGGGGGTGCCGTCGGTTGTTACGGCGGGGGTGCCGGCGGGCGTTCTGCCGAGTGGAGAGATTGGCGCACCGATCTCGATCACACCGGGAGCGAAGACTTCACAGGCGGCCATCGGCGGTGTCTGGGCAGTAGTTTGCTGCGGTAGTCGGACTGCTGAGGGTGCTGCTGCGTGATTTCGGGTCGTCGTCGGGTGGCGGCTGGCAGGTTGTGCGTCGGCGGCTGCAGGGATCACGGCGAAGTCCGCCGCTGTGTCGCTGGCGAGCCGGATGTTCCAGGGATAGGGCAGATGCCGAAGACGGGTCAGAGCGAGCGCCACGCAGGCTTCGTCGACATGGGCAAGACGTTTATCTGCGGCCGTTACGAGGGCTTCGTCAGCCAGCAGATTCAGGCAGCGGGGCAGACCATCGGCTGCAGTGGCGATGTGTTCCAGGGCGGGAGCTGCCATGACGTCGGAGCCGCGGCCGCCGGCGGAGTCGAGTTGTTTTCTCAGACAGGCGATGGATTCGGTGGTGGTGAATGGTTCCAGGAAGGCGAGGCACCGAATTCGGCCGGCGAAATCCGCATGCGATGTCTGGGCCAGCTCCTCTTCGAGGGACAGTGGTCCGGCGACGAGGCAGCGGACCAGAGACCGTCCGGTCGGGGCTTCTTCCGTCCATGCCCGCAGCTCATTGAGGACCGAAACCGGGAGCAGGTGCGCGTCGTCGATCAGCAGCAGAACCGGCCCCCACAGTTCACCAGATCGCTGCAGGCGGGCGGTCACCTGCCAGCGGGACGGACATGGCGTGGCGGAAGTTTCATCTGCGTTATCCGGCTCGCTGTTTCCCGTTTCGCCGGCGCGCAATTTTGCGGCGCTCATCAGCGTCTGCAGCACATCGGCGGGAGTCTCGAGGCTGGCGCCGGAGCAGACCACAGCGCGACCGTCGCGACTGAGCGAATGCCGGAGATGTCGCAGGAGCGTCGTCTTGCCGATCCCGGCCGGTCCGGTGATCACCGCGATACCCAGATCGGTGCGGAGTGAATGCAGGAGCGTGGGACGTACTCGTCCTGCCGAAGCCGACTCAAAGAAACCGTTTCTGCCGTCGCACGCCTGAAATGGCCTGCGATGAAACCCAAAATGAGATTCGTACATGCGGGATCCCGCTCGGTGCCATACGTTGTGGGGTGTGTTCAGACTGCGTGCAGCGTGGTCAGGAGTTTCTCCGTGGCGGGAATCCCCGTCCCGGAATGTCCCTCGCCCGAAGCTCCGGGATTGCCCGAAGCTCCGGGACTTCCAGGATATTCGGGCAGGTGGAGCCCAGGCTGGGAATTTCGGGGCCGGGTTCGCCTGCCGGCTGTGCGTGTCATTCCCCTGCGAATCGGCAGGAACGGCCGGTTCGCTGACAGCGCAATCACCCACAGACTTCATCGAACGCGTACAACAGTATTCTTTAGTGCATCCGCACCTGTCGTCTCGGGTCCGGACTGACTGGCTTTGCCGTACGGACTCAATTAGGCTTCGCCGCCGGGTCATTTGCTCCCGTCTCAAGAACACGAATCTGCTGAAAGAAAGGAACTCCCGATGGACGCCGACAAGAAGGCTCGCGAACTTCAGATTTCGCTTGATCCCGTCAAGCCGGGTTACCTGAATCTCTGCGTCAGGACAGGCAATCTGCTGATTACCTCCGGGCATGTGAGCGACATGAAGGGAGTGCTGGGGAAGAATATCACGGTGGATCAGGGGTATGAGGCCGCACAGGACTGTGCTCGCAAGATTCTGCGTTCTGTGTATCACACGCATGGCACGCTGAATGGCCTGCGCGTGCTGAAGTTGCTGGGCTGTGTCTATTCCATGCCGGACTTCACGGACCAGCATCTGGTCATCAACGGCGCATCCGACCTGATGCATCAGATTTTCGGCAAGGATGGCGACGGGTACCACGCGCGGAGTGCGCTGGGCTTTGCAGCGCTGCCGACGGGTGCTGCCGTCGAAGTGGAGGCGATCTTCGAGATCAAGGCGGGGTAATTCGGCTATGGTGCGGGAAGCAGGACTGCCTTGTTTCTGCCTTCGATCAAAAGGATCTCGCGGTCCGCGGTGATACCAGCGAACTCCTGTTGAGAACCGGCGGGCCATCTCACCAGCAACTGATCGACGTGATCCACGTCAGCCAGTCCGAAGATCAGCTGTCGCTGGTTACTGGCCTGATAACCGTCGCCTGCGGTAAGTTGACGGGTGAAAACCTTGCCTGCCGCTGTCAGCCGGACGGTCGCACCGATCGCATCGCGGTCAGAGACGCTGCCACGCAGGCGAATCGCCAGAAAGTGCGGGCCGCCCTGCGTCTGATTCGTCAGGAGAGCGGCCGGGGCATCCAGATGAGATACCAGGAAATCGTCCCGGCCGTCCCGATTCCAGTCGAGTCGTGCCAGGGACCGTCCGAGGTATTCGCCCTGAAACCAGGTGCCGAGTGACGCGGCCGACTCTTCCAGGAACCGGCCGTCACCCAGATTCCGAAAACACTGCGGCGGCATGCGAAAGCGCTGACCGCTGACGCGATAGTCATCAATGTGGCCGTTTGTCAGGACCAGATCCTGCCGGCCGTCCCCATCCGCGTCCAGAAACTGAGTGCCGAACCCCAGCATTTTCAGACTGGGTTCCCGAAGTCCGAAACGCCGTGTGTCATCCGTGAAGTACTGTCCGGCCTGCTGCCGGTAGAGCGTATTGGACTCGTCGTGGAAGGTGGTCACGAACAGATCCAGCAGACCATCGTTGTCGGCATCCCCGGCGGCGACACCCATGCAGGCCTGGGGTGCTCCGTCGCGATCAACGGCCAGTCCGCGTGAGAGCGCGGTTTCGCGGAAGCGGACCGGCCCACCGCGGCTCGGTGTTTCGTTGGCAAAGAAGAAATTGGGGACGGCATCATTCGCCACAAACAGACTCAGTCGGCCGCTGCCGTCAAAGTCGGCCGCGACAATTCCCAGCCCTTTGCCGTCCGGGATCGCGATACCAGACGTCTCGGTCACGTCCGAAAACCGACCGTCACCCAGACTGAGCCAGAGTCGATCCTGCGCCGCCGGAAACTCTCCCGGCGTGCAGATGCCGACAGAACCGCGCTTCGTCTCGATGCGGCAGACGCGAGTAAAGACGTCATCACCGGTCAGGTAGTTCACTTCGTAGATGTCGGGCCAGCTGTCACCATTCAGATCGGCCAGCAGGCAGCTGGTGGTCCATTCCCGGCTGTTGATGCCGGATGACTGAGTGACATCGGCAAAGGTGCCATCGCCCTGATTGCGGCAGAGTCGGTTCTGCCCGATGTTTGCCACAAGGATGTCACTGAAGCCGTCACCGTCAAAATCACCCGCGGTGGCACCCTGGCTGAAACCATCTTCGTTAAGCCCGGCAGCATCCGATACGTCACGGAAACCACCCTGGCCTGAGTTGCGGAAGAGTTGATCGAGGGCGTCGGGCTGACCTGGCTGTGGCGGCCAGCTGCCGCCCTGTGTCAGCCAGACATCCGGCCAGCAATCTTCATCGCAGTCAAGCACCGCGACACCGCCGCCCGACATTTCGTACATTTTCAGTGTGCCTTCGGCGGGGTTTCCGCCGTTTACATACTGAAAGGCGAGTCCCGTGGCGAGCGCAGCATCTTCGAACGAGAAGGTTGGCGGTGCGTCGTCGTGTGTCTGAGCGGACTGCAGGCTGCCGACCGGATCTTCACCCTCGGGCAGTGGGTACGAAGAAAGGTCGACGCGCAGTGCCGGGTTTGCGGCGGCCAGCACGCGGGTTTCTGCTGCGTCAGCGCGCAGCTGCGGCTGCAATCTGGCCAGCCGGGCTTCAGCCCAGGTGAGTCGTGGATCGCGCCGGAGTGCGGCGCGACACCACGCCGCCGATTCCGGAATCCGCCCCAGGGCCTCCGTCAGATCGGCTGATTTCTGCATCCGGTTGAGATCATCCGGACTGCTGTCCAGGGCAATGTAGAGCGATTCGAGGCTCTGCAGCAGCCGAGCACGCTCCCCGAATGGCTCTGCCGAACTGAGCTGGTCCATTGAGGTCAGGATCTGCGACAGTCGGTAGTTGGCGGCACGATGATCCGGGTCGCGCCGGACGGTTTCCCAGTAACAGCGGACAGCCTCACGAGGGCGATCATGGCTGTCATACCAGCTGCCACGTACGAACCAGATCTCTGGGTGGTAATCTGCCGCAGAGGGCAGCTGACGATGCCACTGCCACCATTTTTCTGAGTCTGGCACAGTCAGCAGTGACTGCCCCAGACGCGCCTGAGCCTCGATCAGATCGGGATGCGCCGCGACGACCCTGCGGAGCAGTTCTGTGCCGGTGCCTGCGGTTGTCGCCAAGTCGCCCTGGTGAGCCTGCCAGAGCCAGACCAGAGGATCGGCGGCAGCCGCGGAACCCGCCACCAGGAATTCCGGCGGGATGTCGACCGAAAGTTCGATGCCACCAAGAAGAACGAGTTCGTGGACGTCACACACATCAAGGCGCATCAGTTGCAGAAACAACGGGATGGATTCCCAACGACGTCCCTGCAATCGCAGCAGCCTTGCCAGCTGATGCATCACGGCGGGTTGATCCGGCTGCATCTGCAGCAACTGTCTGAGGTCCGCTTCCGCTGCGCTGAGGCGTCCTTCAGCCAGCGCACCTTCGGCGCGCTGCGCCAGTTCTCGCGGAGATATCCGGGCGGCGGGGGCGTCCGCCGCAGCGGGACTGACAGCCGCAGCGGATTTTCGACCCGGTGTTCCGGAGCCGGAATGTGCCGTCGACCTGCGATCTCGACCGACGCGCTGCGGCGTCAGAAACCAGAGGAGCAGGCTGGCGGCACAGATAAAAAATGCCGCCAGTGAGGCGGCATGGAAGACCCTGAATCTGTGCCGTGACCTGCCCTGCGGAGTCTCGGAGGCATCCACCTCACGAGGCGACCTGGAACTCCGACTGCGGCGCTGAGCAGACATCGACGGGAACTACTTTGTCAGATCAAAATTCGCGTCTTTGTTGTCGCCGGCTTTGACATCGAACCGCAGCGTTGTTTCGGCGTTGTATTTTTTTGGAATGTACATTTCCGTCACATCGATCATCGTCCCGGCCGGGGCAGGCATGATGGCTTCGATCTGTTTGCCTGTCTTGCGGGACGCGGTCACTGCGACTTTGTGTTCCCCGGGTTCCGGTCCGGCTTCCACCGGAATGTTGTAAGCACCAGCCTTGATTGCGCCCCCGACAATTGTCCCGCTCTTCCCGGTCGGAGTGAAGGTAATCTGTCCTTCTTCGATCGGCTGTCCGTCAAACTTGACCATACCGCTGACAGGGGCACGATTTCCTGTACCGCCACCGCCACATCCGCTGATGAGCACAACTGACATCAGGCAGGATGCAATACCAAACAATGAAACCAACTTACGAGCCATGAGCACCATCC